>JANYFS010000589.1 GCA_025359705.1 Deinococcales bacterium
TTTTTTGGACTTGGTGATTTCTAAAATTAGATCCATCCCGATTCCCACACCCAAAAACGCTTTGTGAAGGACTTTCTTGTGCAAAGCTTCACCTATCAAGATTGGGTCAAGTTGCTGCATGGCTCGAGCATTTTTCATGGATCTTTCTTGCATACACCCACCCTATTCTGATCTCAGTCGAAAGGAAGTCGGCGCAGAGAAAAAAAGATCTTTGTGAGACGGCTTCAAGGGAGAACCACCATGAAAAACATCACCCGCAACATCAGTATTGTCCTTGCCACTCTGTCCTTCGCCGCCATTGCCTCTAACGCCTCTGCTCAAAGTGTTACTGCTTCACACCTTCGCATTGCCAACTTGGGCAGCAAAACGGGCTTGGTCGATCTGTGGGTCAATGGTCAAGTGGTTGCCACCAACATCGATGTGTTGACCGCCTCGAGCTTTGTTACGGTGGGTGCAGGCGAGCAACACATTAGCATTTTTTCCGACGATAGCCGCTTTGCTCCGCTGGTGACCACCGTGAATACCGCAGACGGTCAGAACTACACTGTGACTCTGCAAGATGACACTTTGGGTTTTGGCCCCAAATTGCAAACCTTCGCCCAAAATACCCTAGCCTCGAGCGGCCCGTCCCGCGAGGTGACGCTTTTGGGCCAAGACAGTGCCACAGGCAAAGTTTCGGTCAATGTCTACAACTTGGGGGTAGATGATTTGGCAGTGCTGGGCGCGGCTCCCCTCTCGAGCGGCAGTGATGCACAGGTTTTGGTCGATTCAAATACCACCACCGAAAACTTTGCTTGGGGTATGGGAGATTCTTCGGATACCACCGCGCTGAGTTTGAGCAATGTGGATGCAGGTTCGACTTTTGCCAACAATGCCAGCTTGTTCATTCTCAACCAAACCCCCGATCAATTGAACAGCTCACCTCGTTTCGTTCTGCTTTGATTTCTGGTCAGATCGGCTCAGCCCCCTCGAGTGTGAGGGGGTTTTTTGTTGAAAGCTAAGAGCTGAGGTTCACCGAATCTGCACAATTCCTGAACGCAATCCCCACTTGCTCGAGGCAGACTACATTGGAACTACAAAATCACAGATCGAAACCAGATCGAAACCAGATCGAAACCAGATCGAGACCATAGATCAAAACAGGGGGTAAACATGCTATGAAGCGCGTCTGTATTGGATTTTTTCTTTGTTTGAATATCACGATGACTTTGGGTCTGAGTTTGGGCATAGCTCAGGCACTAACCCTGCAAGAGGTGCAAAGCTGGCTACCCGCCTCGAGCGCCTGGAAACAGGCCGATTTGCAGTATCAAAATAGTGTGAATTCTCTCTTGAGTGCGAACGCGGCCCTTGGTTTGGGGGCAACCTTGGGTGGCAATTTGGGTTTTTCCAGCGATGCGAGCGGCACTTGGAGCAATCAAACCAAGGCTACTGCCAGCGTCAGCGCCACTGTTTTGCCTTGGACACCCGCTTTCGATAAAGTGAGCAGCGCTCAATTGGGCGTGTCCCAAGCCACCCTGACCCTCGAGGATGCCCGCAATACGCTGTTACTGAACACCTATAGCCGTTTGCTGGCCCTGAAAAATGCCCAGCTCGAGCTAAATTACGCCACTGCCCAGCAAAAACTGTTGCAAATGCAATTGAGCGCGGCCCTTGGTCAAGCCGATTTGGGCAACCTGAGCGGCGACAGTCTCAAATCCAAACAAAATGCCCTCGAGAGCGGGAACTACAGCCTAAAAGCGTCCCAAAATGCCCTCGAGCTAGCCAAACTTAATTTTTACCTCCCGCTGAATCAAAAAATCCCGCTCGAGCCTTTTATTTGGGAAATTCCCGTTTTGGATAATGGGGTTCCCCTCGAGCAAGCCCTAAAAAATGCACCCAGCAAACGCAGTGAAATTTTAAAAGCCCAAAGTTCGCTCGAGGGAGCGGGTACCGCGCTCAGTGCGGCTCAGCGGGATCGCTGGTTTCCTAACCTCAGCCTCAGTGGTCAATATTCGGGTTTGCCCAGCGGAACCACTGCCAATGCGGGTTTGAATTTCAAAACAGGACTGGCAAGCGCTGGGGTTTCTAGCGGTTTTCAAGACTCGAGCGTTCCCAGCAGTACCTCGATCACCCTGTCTGCCAGTATCAATTTACTCGATCCCAATGCCGATTCGGGCATTGTGAATGCCCAAACCCAACTCGAGCAAGCCCGCATTGCCCTCGAGCTTGCCAAACAAAGCGTAGAACTGGATTTACGCCAAAAATACGCCGACCTCGAGCAGCAAAAAGGTCAAATGCAGGTGGCCCAGTCTTCGCTCGAGCTATCCGCATCCAACCTAGCCACCACCCAAACCCGTTTGGATGCGGGCCTAGCCACGCTCTTAGATCTCGAGAGTGCCAAGTTGAGTGTTCTGGCAGCGCAAAAAACCCTCGAGCTAGCCAAGGGGAATGTGTGGCTGGCTGGGGTTAAGGCGGCTCGAGGGTAATTGCTTGCAAGATTGATTACACGATGGTTGACCTGCCTGAACGAACCACGAACTACCAAAAACGAATCACAAAAAACGAACTACCAAAAACAACGAGGCTACTATGAAAAAAATCCTAACCCTAACCACCCTGATCGCCCTCTCGAGCCTGTTTCCAAGCGTGGCCCAAGCCGCTCCAATTGGCCTCAGTGAAGCCCTCTCGAGCGCTTTTAAAAATGGTAAAGATCTCACCGATGCCCGCTCGAGTTTTTATACCGCCCAAGCCGATCTGACTGCCAAAAAAGCCGATCCAACCACTTTGGTGGTGACGCTCGAGCAGTCGCAGAATTCTTTTGATCTGGCCCAACTGAAAGTGGGTTACACCCGTTTGCAGGTGCTGCAAAACCTGCTGAACAACTATGCCGCCCTGCTCGAGGGACAAAATGCTTTGGATCTGGGCGAGGCGCAACTGGCGTTGGACAAACGCAATTTGGATGTGGCACAAGCCAAACTTGCTGCCAAAAATGCTACCGAACTTGATGTCTCCAACGCCCAAAATACCTACACCTCCAGCCAGCAAAATCTGACCAATTCCAAGGCGCAAATTCCAGTGTTGTCGGCAAAGCTCGAGCAGAGCATGGGGATTAACGCGAGCGGGGATTTGACCTTAGCCGATTATCCCAAAATGCCCGATCTGAGCCTCTCGCTTAATGATTTGGAAAACGATTTGACTTTGCGGGTTCCCAGTGTGCTGCAAGCCAGCCAAAGCCTAGAAATTGCCGCCTTGAATGTCAAACTTTCCGACAACGACTGGACCCCCAAACGCACCCTCGAGGATGCCAAAACCAACCTCGAGACTGCCAAACGCGCCCTCGAGAGCAGCCAAAAAGATGCCCTGACCGGGCTGCGCGATGCCTACCGCAATGCCCAAGATGCTTTTAAGCGTTTGCAAATCGCCCAAAAATCGCTCGAGACTGCCAAGCAGAGCTACAGCGCCGACCAAACCCGTTTTAAAAGCGGAGTGATTTCCAAAGTACAACTTCAGCAAAGCGAAGTCAGCCTCCAGAATAGCCAAAATAGCTTGGATAAAACCAGAGGAACCTACCTAAAATCGCTCTCGAGCCTGTCGGTGGCGGCGGGGCGCGATGTGACGGGCTGGGCCAAAGAGTGAACAAGCGTAATCGGGGGAATTGCAAATGACTACCCAGACCGTTACTAAACCACGAAAATCCCAAAAACGCCGCTCGAGGGCGATTTGGTGGCTGCTTTTGATTCCACTGGCGGGGGCGGGATATTTTTTCTGGAACAAAGCCCAAAGCACCGCCGCCGCCGCCAGTGCGGTGACCATCGAAACCGCCCAGCCCTTTCGCAGCGATTTTAAAATCTCGGTTTCGGGGCCAGGTACCTTGGCGGCGGGCAGATCCTTGGATCTGCGCCCACAGGTGAGTGGCATTATTTTGAGCTTGCCCAAAGTCGGTACTCGAGTGAAAAAAGGCCAACTGCTCGCCAGCCTAGACCCCACCACCCTCGAGCGAAACCTACAAAATGCCCAATTGAGTTTGCAAAAAGCCCAGTCTCAGCTCGAGAGTACCAAAGTTAATCAGCAAAGCAACCAGCAAAGTCAAAAGCAAAGCTTGGACAATGCCAGAAGCAGTTTAAACAGCGCCCAGCGCGACCTCGAGAACGCCCAGAGTAACCTCAAAAACCAGCAGCGCATTTTTAATGCGGGCGGCATCAGTTCGCAGCAACTTTCGGATGCTCAAAACACCCTCGAGAAAGCCAAAAGCTCGCGCTCGAGCGCCCAAATTCAACTCAGTACCACTCAAAATAGCCAAAACTTGAAAGTGGATTCGGATGTGCAAGATTTGCGGAACCAAACCCTGGCGGTGGATAGCGCCAAACTGCAACTGCAAACCGCCCAAAGCGACCTGAGCAACAGCAAAATCTATGCCCCATTTACGGGTGTCATCTCGAGCGTAACAGGTCAGGTGGGCGGCTCAGCCTCGAGCGGACAGGCTTTGCTGACTTTAATTGACGATTCTTCACTGGAGCTGTCGGTGCAAGTGGATGAAACCGAGATTTCCAAAGTTGCGGTGGGCCAAAAAACCAACGTCACTTTGGACGCAGTAAAAGGAACTTTTGTAGGTAAAGTGATTCGGGTCAGCCCCGCCGCCCGCATCGACCAAAATATTGCTATTTTTGACGTGGCAGTGGGCCTGCCCAACCCTGACGGGGTACTGAAAGCGGGCATGACCGCCGAGGGCGAAATTATTTCCAAAGAACTACTCAACGTGTTGCAAGTGCCAAAACGTGCGGTGGAAGCGGTGCGAACCCGCAGCTATGTGCATGTCTTGCAAAAAGATGGCAAAACCGACGAGCTGACCTTAGTGCGTACCAGCGAATCGGACACCACCAATATCGTGGTGACAGACGGCTTGCAAGGCAATGAAACCTTGGTGCTGCCTACCAAAGCAGCGGTGGCAACCACCACCAGCGCACTCCCTCGAGGGGCCAGCCCGCTGGGAATTCCGTTGGGTGGCGGCGGACGATGAATTCGGTTGTTCGCCCAACCTCACCCCTCGAGCCAATCCCACTCGAGCCAGTCCAACTTGGGCCAATCCCCTTGCAGATCAACCGCGCCCCCATTTTGTCCTTGCAAAATATCGTCAAAACCTACGCCTCTGGAGAACTCGAGTTTCAGGCATTGGGCGGGGTTTCTTTGGATATTTTTGCAGGCGACCTGATGGCACTGATGGGGCCGTCGGGATCGGGTAAAACCACCCTGATGCAGATCATCGGTTTGCTGGATCGGCCCAGCACAGGTCAGTATTTTTTGCGCGGCGAAAATGTCACCAGTCTGACCGAAAATGAACGCTCGAGAACCCGCAACCTCGAGATTGGCTTTGTGTTTCAGGCGTTTCATTTGCTCTCGAGGCTAAACCTCTTGCAAAACGTGGAAGTCCCCATGATTTATGCAGGAGTTCCTGCCGATCAGCGCCGTGAACGGGCCATGCAGGTACTCGAGAAAGTGGGCATTGCCGACAAATACAAAAACCTGCCCAGTCAAATCTCGGGCGGGCAAAAACAGCGGGTAGCCATCGCCCGTGCTCTGACCCTCACCCCCGCTTTGCTTTTGGCAGACGAACCCACCGGCAACTTGGACTCCAGAACCTCCGACGAGGTGATGGATCTCTTCAAGCAACTCAACAGCGAAGGAACCACCGTGGTCATCGTCACCCACGAGGCGGAAATTGGTGAGCAGACGCGGCGGATTGTGCGGCTGCGCGATGGCTTGCTCGAGTCTGACCGTGTGAATGAGGGCAAGAGAGGCCAACCATGACCACACAAACCACCAATACCCCACTCGAGACTAAAAGCCGAGAACTGCCAAAAGATTCCGCCCTCGAGACTGCACGGGGCTTGACCATCCGCGAAGGTGGCCTGGATTTTGGGCAAATTCTATTGATCGCGTGGCGGGCGATCATTGGGAACCCGCTGCGCTCGGGCCTGACCACTTTGGGGGTAATTATTGGAGTGGCGGCGGTGATTGCGCTTACCGCAATTGGCGCGGGTTCCACCGCAGGCATCACCAAACAGCTCGAGGGACTAGGAACCAACCTGCTGACTGTCTCGAGCCAGCGCCCCGGTGGGGGAGGGGGTGGCTTTGGTTTGGTGCGGGGCGGAGGTCGCCAAACTATCACCCTCAAGGATGTGGACGCGATCAAAACCTTTTCCAGCAGCCGCATTACCGCCGTTGCTCCTACCTTGCAGCGCAATGTGCAGGTCAAGGCGGGCGACAACAACCTCAGCTCGAGCATCATCGGGAGTTGGCCCGAATATTCTTTGGTACGGAACTCGGCAGTGGAACTGGGTAGTTTTTTTAGCCAAGCCGATGTGGATGGGCGCAAAAGAACTGCGGTGATCGGCTATGAGGTGGCGACCACCTTGTTCACCACACCCGCGCTGGCGCTAGGCCAAAAAATTAAAATCTCGGGGATCTCCTTTACTGTGGTCGGCACCCTCCCCGACAAAGGGAATTCGGGGTTTCAAAGCCCCAATACTCAAGTGATTATCCCACTGTCCACCTATTTGCAGCGCATCGGACGGCAAGACAGCAGTGGCCCTGCCACGGTGCAAAGCGTCTATATCCAAGGAACCAACAAAGACGACCTCAGTAAGTTGCAAGCAGATCTAACTGATATGATCGCCCTTCGCCACAAACTCGACGACCCCACCAACTATGACTTTGGGGTGCAAAACCAAGCCGATGCCCTCTCGAGCCTGAATTCGATCACTCAAATGCTGACGTTGCTACTGGCAGGAATCGCCTCGATTTCGCTGCTGGTGGGTGGAATTGGGATCATGAACATCATGCTGGTCAGTGTCACCGAGCGCACCCGCGAAATCGGCATCCGCAAAGCCCTGGGCGCACAACCTCGAGACATCCTCACCCAATTTTTGGTAGAAGCCTTCGTACTTTCGGTGGGTGGTGGCCTAATTGGAATGGCTCTGGGCGCGGGCCTAGCCCTACTCGCCGCCCAATTGATGAGCCTAACCCCCATTTTCACCTTATCCAGCATCCTCTTGGCTTTTGGGTTCTCCGCCGCCGTGGGCATTTTCTTCGGCTATTACCCCGCCTCTCGAGCGGCAAAGCTCGATCCCGTGGATGCGCTGCGCTATGAGTAGGGTTGTGC
>JANYFS010000072.1 GCA_025359705.1 Deinococcales bacterium
CGGCGGCATAGGTCGCCACGCTCAAGCAGACCGCCTCGAGGGAGCCTTCGATCTGGATTTGCTCGAGGTGTTGCAGCAAAACCAAGTTTCGGTGCTGTTGCAAGTGGGCCAGCTCGAGAGCAGCGCCCCAGCGGTCTATGCCACAATCCTGCGCGAAAAACTCGAGGGTTCAGAAAAAGGCTATAGATCGGTGGTTTTGCACAGCTACAGTCGCTCTAAAATGTTTCCGTGGCTCGAGGAGAAAGCCCATTACCTCGAGACGCTGAGGACTTTTCTGGAGGCTAAACGATGACCAAAAAAATAACCCCAAAAGCGACCTATACCTTCACTTGGCTGGAAAACTATCCCGAGCAGCCGCCCAAAGGGTATAAACGCATATCGGCAATATGCCGCGTTCCGCTCGAGGGTGGAGATGCTACGACTCAAGTTGACGTGATGTTCAGCCTGACTGAAAAAACATGGCTAGCCGACTTGGAGCTGCTCGAGTCTTTGGTGGCAGAAACCGACTTGGACTTACCCATGTTCGAGGGTCTGAGTTTCGAGTTTGCCAAGATCAAAAAACCCTTGCGCCCTTTTCATGAACCCGATACAGCGGTGTGTGTCGGTTTGGCCTCAGGTGAAACCTTTTTGTGGAGCGACTATTTAAGCCAAAGTTCGGCGCTGTTGGGGTTGCCCTCGAGTGAACTGCCCAGCCCCAGCACCGCAGAGATACAGGCTCTGCCGCACATTTTGCAAACTTGGGAATTGGCGCTGGCCCCATTCACTTTTGTAGGTGAAGATGATCAGGTGCAACTGGTCTACGGTGGAATGGTAGTCGATGGCAATGGAGCAATTCGTCAGTTCCAAGTCCATCCAGGAAGCCCGCTCGAGGTCACACAAATCCTCGATTTGATCGCTCGAGCCTGTGCCAATGGCCTACAACACGCCCCTGCTCAGCGCCCAACCACTTTGCAAGTCAGTCATTCGGATGTGATGTTTGATCTCAAAGAAGGTTTGGACGCATGGGGAATTGCCCTCGAGTACGGCACCACCCCTCAAGCGGGCGGCGCAATTGTGGCCTTGCAGGAAAATGTAAATGCGGAGGTGCTTCCCTATTTATCGGAAGCCAGCCCCAGCCAAATTCAAGATCTAATGGCTTCCGCAAAGCATTTTTATCAGCTTAAACCTTGGGAAAAGATCGACGGCAACACATTTATGGCTTTCCGTTTTGCGGGCGAAACATGGCACTATCTCAATGTGATGGGCCAAATGGGGGAATCTTTTGGCATCTCGCTTTATCACGACTGGCTCGAGGCATGTAAGCTGATTGCCAACCAAAAGTCGGGGTTTTTGTCGGTACTGAATGAAGATACGGTTTCCCGCAGCCACCAAGCCATGCAGCATGTGGAAGCCTTCAGCTTGGATTTCCTCAATTTGTTATCGGTGTGGGACGCGGATCGCTTGCTCCGTTCCAAAATTCCACCGATCAAGCACCTCAATCATTCGTGGTATCCCGCACACCATCATTTTGCATACAATCCCGAAACCGAAGAATTGGACGCAGCCCCTGTGCGCTTTTCTCTGGATCAGTTGACAACCTTGCTGGCAGCACTGACCGAGCGGGTGGGTCAAAGCAAAGCAGTGCTGCTGCGTAAATTCAAAACCAGAACCGATTCCCTCGAGTTGATCTATCCCGCTACAGGCGCGGAAGAGCTGGATTCCCGCTATTTTGAATTGCAATTTGACTTCTTTGCGGATCGGCAAACCTATCATTTTTGCATCGAGACCAAAGGGGATACCTTGTTCTCGAGCTTATCCAAACGAATTTGGGCCGAACTGAAACAGGTTTCGGGTATACCCCACGGACATTATTATTTTGACGGTTTAACCCTCGAGCCGTGGAATCTCCAAGATGAAAATTTTTTCTTTGCAGAGCAACCCATCAGAGTATTTCGCCCAGATGGAAATCGCAACGTCCCGTCGCCTACCGTGGGTCAATTGGCAGATCTGGAGCAGGTGTTTTTTCTTAGTGCGCCATACCAAACCCACCCGATTCAGTTTGTGTTGCTTTTACAGGCTGTTGAAGAAAAGATCGAGGTCAAAAAGGTGGGTCAAGCCCGAAAAATCGGCAGAAAACTTTAATCCCCCTGCTGCAAACGCTCGAGCTTGTCCAAGGCCTCGAGGCGCACATCGCTATCCATTTTGGCGTAAATGGCAGAGGTATTCACGCTCGAGTGGCCCAAAATGTCTGCGACCACATGCAAATCCCGTGTGGCGCGGTACAAATGCGTTCCTGCGGTGCGCCGCAAGGTGTGCAAACCAAACATCTCCAGCGGAATGCCCAGCGGGGTGTAATAGCTGGCGGCAATGGTTCTGGCCCCATTGGTGCTGAGCTTTTTTCCAAAATGCATTGGCTGAAAACTGACCAGCAGCGCCTGAGACTGGATTTTCCCCCGCAACTCGAGGGCTTTGCGGCTTTCCAGCCAGCTCGAGAGGGCTTCAAGCATCGACTTTTGCAGTGGAACCACTCG
>JANYFS010000123.1 GCA_025359705.1 Deinococcales bacterium
GGCTTGAGTGAGGCTTAATTGAGGATTAATTGATGCTTAAGCCTAGATCAACAGGAGATGTCATGAAAAATACCCCACTCAACCGCCGCCAAGTCGTACAAACCCTCGCCGTTGCAGGTGCGGGCCTTGCGTTGGGAAGCCCCGCACGTGCCGAAACCAAACCCCTCGAGGCGGTTAAAATTGCACCCCTCTCGAGCCTGAAAAAAGATTTCGACACCGCAGAATTTACCTTCGATGGCGATGCGGCCCTATTGGTACGCTTGCCCACCCTGCCCAACGATAAAAGACGGGCGCTCGAGGTGAAGGATAACCCAGGAAAAGATCCTACTGTAAAAGAAGTTCCTGCCAAAGATCCTGCTGTAAAAGATCCGCTGGTCAAAGAAGACGACACAAAGTTCTATTTGGTGGCCTACACTCGAGTCTGCACCCATTTGGGCTGCAAACCCAACCTACCCAATGCCACCGAACACAAAATGATTTGCCCCTGTCACGGAAGCACTTTCGCCGCCGATGGCAGTGTGGTTAAAGGGCCAGCCAAACGCAGCCTCGAGTCCATTGTGATTGAAGTGCGGGGTAAGGATGTTTATGCGGTGGCAAGGGCGGCGGCTGCACAGTAATTTGTAGTTTTAATCGGGCAACTTAATGTGTTGTTTTCAGAATCACCCTCGAGGGTGGTGGGGTTTTTATATCTTGGTGTTTTGATGTTTCCGCTGTGCTGCTGCAATTTTTTGGGTGCGTTACTCGCACGTTACCAGCCTTCTTGGATACTTGGGACAGTTCAGCAGATGGTTTAACTCCAAACACTCCCCACCCTCGAGGCTACCAACATGAAAAAATCTCGCAATTCAGCCCTCATTTTCGGCATTCTCGCCATTGTCACTGCTTTGGGTGTGGGCTATCACAACCTCACCAGCTCCAACACGCCCAACGTTTTAGCCACCCCCTCGAGCGCAACAACTACAGAGCAGCTCGCTTCCAACTCGAGCCAGAACACCTCACAGAACACTCCACAAAACACCTCCCAGAATACTTTGCAACACTGGAAAACCGCCCTTGCGGGTGTGCAGCTTTCCAAAAATAGTAGTGAGGGCAACTCGAGCCAGAATGGGGCCGTAACCCTAGCCTCGAGTGTGGATATTCATTTGTGTGGCAATGGGCAGTTTGTGTACCTCGAGAAAAATGTGTCTTCGGTCAGTGTTCCTGATGGTTTTACAGAAGATCTGGGCGACAATAGCGAAAAACGGATCGAGGGCAACTGGAACGTGGTTTCGGCAACCGACTCGAGCGCTACCCTAAATTTTCAAGCTTCCGACGGAAACACCGATACCCTACAACTGCGAATCGACGGCGACACGGTGTGGGTCGGTCAAAATCATATGAAGGTGTCGCGCAGCGCCGAATGCAACTAACCTTCACTCGAGACCTCAACCACTCTTTTTTTGTGTACAAGGATCACCCGATGAAACCCACCCACTTTCTGCTCTGCCCCACCTGTTCTCGCTCGGTTCCCGCCCACACCCAAGAAAACTTTTGCCCCAACGATGGAGCCAAACTGCTCGAGGCATGTCCAAGCTGTGCGCAGCCCATTTTGACCCCCTTTGCCCGTTTTTGTGCGGGATGTGGTTTTGAATTTGCCAGCCTAAACCCAACACCCCACCACACCCACCCACAGGGGCCAACCGCACAGGAGCCATCATGAAAAACCTCAAATTCCCCCTGATCGCCTTGTCCACTCTGAGCCTTGCTACCCTTTACCAAAGCGCCCTTGCTCAAACCTATACCGGCAAACTGAGCAATAGCAATGCCTTTATTGCAGTGGTGATTAGCGATGACCAAATGGTGGCCTACACCTGCGACAGCTCGAGCCTGGCTTTGTGGTTCCGCAGCAGCCTGATTGATTCCTCCTACAAAGCCATCTCCGAAGATCAAAATGCCCGCTTCACCGCTCGAGTAATCCCAAACACATCCAACTCTTCATCGGGTTACTCAACAGGCTATTCGACGGGCAATTCTACGGGCAAAACACCCAGCAATCAAATCACGGGTAGCATTCGGCTCGAGGATGGCAGTTTTCACAGCTTCAAGGCGATTTTGACCAATAAAACCACAACCGCAGGGCTGTTCCGCTCCGAAAACTGGCTCGAGGGAACCCCCTACAGAGGCGGCTGGGTGGTGCTGGACAATGGCGAACAACGCGGCTCGATGATGGGGGGCGGAACCATTCGCCCCACGGGGGCCATTCCTCTGACGGGCGAACTCAAAACCTCGAGCGCGGGGATGGGCGAAATCAAACCCTTTGTAGTGGATGAGGCGTGGGTCTCGAGCAACGGGAAATAAAGTTGTCAGTTGTGTTATTCGTTATTCGTTTCTCTGGTTTCTTTAATCACTGCATAATTGCTATGCTTTAAAAGCCACCCACTTGTCAATCCAGTACATCCAAAGGAGTTTTATGATTCGGAAACACGCTCGAGTTCTATCCGCCATCACCACGACCCTACTCATGGCCTGTACGGTGGCCTTCGCCCAGACGACCTCGTTTGAACAACTCCCAGGAAAAGGCTTGGATGTTGGCGTTGGTGCAAACGGTACAGCTTGGATGGTGGGAACCGATAACCAAGACTACAAATGGAACGGCTCGAGCTGGGTGGCTGGGCCAGGCAGGGGCATTACCCGAATTGCGGTAGACCCTCTGGGCAATCCCTGGGTTCTTGCCAATGGCGGTGCAATTTACAGCTTTGAGAACGGTGCATATAAAACAGCGCCTGGTCAGGCGCTCGACCTGGGTATTGGCAGCGAGGGCAGTGTTTATGTCGTTGGATTATCAAATACCTTATACCGCTGGACGGGTTCTAACTGGGGCGCGAGTATGGGTTCGGATGCCGCACAAATTGCGGTAGACCCCCAAGGCAACCCCTGGACGGTCAGCGCGAAGGGGCAAATTGCACGGTACGTAGGCGGCAAAAAAGAAGTCGTGGCGGGTCAAGCCATCGACATTGGCATTGGCAAAGACGGCACCGTCTTGGTAATTGGCGCAGATGCCAAAACCATTTGGCGTTGGACGGGTTCGGGTTGGGAAGCAGTGGGCGGCGTAGCCCAAGCCAACCGAATCGCAGTTGACCCCAAGGGCAACCCTTGGATTGTGACCAAAGACAATAACCTGTGGCGTGGAACGCCCAAAGTGGTCAATCCGCCCGCACCCACCAGCACGGGCGATGCTCGAGACGATTTTAATAATTTGGTACTGGGCTTCCCGCGTTGGTCTACCTTTTCCCCCGAACTTGCCGATAAAAATGGGGCCACCGGTGCAAGCTCCAAAGCCGTTCAGCAAAGCGGTGGAACCGCTTTTGATTGCACCACCACCCCCTACACCCTCACCGATACCCCAGACCGAATCGTCACCTTCAACCCCGATAACAACATCTTGTGGGCAGGAGCCTTGTTGCAAGGTAAGGGTTATAAGCAGGGGTTGGGTTCATTAAAAGAACTGCCCATTCGCCAACGCGCCCCGCTCGAGTTATCCATCAATCTCCAGACTGCTCAAAACAGCGCCACTGTTACCAATCCCAACAATGTCACGGTGCAAACCGCCATCGGTGGCCTAATCGACAACGCTCGAGTCAAAGGTATTTTACCCAGCAGCAGCATCAGTTACCAAAAAGTCGATTCGTATTCTTCGGAGCAAGTGGCACTTGCACTGGGGATTTCCGCCAAATATTTAGCCAGTTCTGCTAAAGCCACTTTGGATTTCAAACGGGATGTCAGCCAACGCACGGTTAGTGCAGTTTTTAGGGAATCCGCCTTTACCGTTTCAGTGGCAAGCCCGCAAACCCCCAAAAGCTACCTCAGTTCTGCCTTTTCAATGAGTGACTTGAACGGACAAGTTCAACAAGGCAACTTGGGAAGCGATAACATCCCTGTCTACGTTTCCAGCATTACTTACGGGCGAATACTGGTGTTCTCCATGACCTCAACTGCCAGCACCCAAGAAATCAATGCTACACTTGATGCCCTATACGAAGGTGGGGCGGTCACAGTTGAAGGCAATTTGGATGCCAAATACAAAAAGATCTTGAGAGAGTCCACCATTAAAGTGGTGACTATTGGCGGAGACACCGCAAACACCACCAATTTAATTAAATCGGGCAAATTATCGGAATACTTTGGCAAAACCAGCCTAAGCACCTACAAACCCATATCCTACGAAGTTCGCAACTTGGGCGATGGCAGCATTGCTAAAATTTCTGAAACCACCAATTACAACGTCACCGAATGCTCAGTTTTGACGGGCCAAAAAATAGGAGAGCGCTGGGCAACAGTTGTGGACGGAATTTACCTCGATGAACCAGGCGACGACAGCGATGGCAATATCTTCGGGCTTGGAGGGCTTGTAGGAGCCAAAGGAAACCTATTCAATATTCCTAGAGCTTCCGCCGTTACCATGAAACAAGGTGCGGTTTTTGGTGCAAATCGTTTTGTTAATGTTCCTGGCAAAGGCCCCATTCAAGGAGATGGGCGCTTTGAAGAAGATGGCAATTTTGCGGTCAAAGACTTTTATACCAGCGATCAAGCGGGAACAGAATTAATCATTGTATTGGTGGATGCGGATTACACCTTGGGAAATTCGGATGATGGCATTATTATTCGAGCCGAAGGAAACCCCATCAAAATCCCCAATCCTTACGGCAGTGCCGATGGTGGTGGCGCACCACGCATTACGGGAACGATGGGCAATCCAGGCAGTGCCACCGTCATTTACCGTCAAAAGAAACTGTGTAATTTGGTTTTAGATCCCATCAGTAAACAAATTGTCCCCGAAAATGGTATTTGCTTGGCTGCGAAAACAGCAATCTCTGCTCCATAAAACATCAAAACTGCGCTCGAGCGACCTCCAAGGGTGATTCCTTTGGAGGTTTTTTATCACTATTTAGTCCAAAGGTTTTTGTATTGCTCAAGGGCGGTTTCAACTTGCATGTTTACCCTCCTAGACGGAAAGCGAAGCGCTTTCCGTCATTCCCCCCTGTTTCACATGGGTTAAATAAAGATTGGTTGGCTCGAGGGTTTTTAATATTTCCAGCTCGAGTTTAGGATTCTGGGCATTTGATAACGAATAACGAATAACAACTCTAACGAAAAGCCCGCACCGTTCCATCCATAAAGGCGGCATATAAAGTTTCTTCGCGGATCAGGGGGGTGGCTTGGATGCCCACGGGGAAGCGCTTTTGCCACAACACTGCGCCTTGGTCGGCGCGTAGGGCCAAGAGTTGGTTTTCTTCGTTGCCCAGATACAAAATGCCTTCGGAGTAGATGGGGCTGGCAGTGAGCCTTCCACCAATGTTGCGCTCCCAGAGGTCGTCGCCTTCCTCGAGGGTCAGAGCGTGGATTTTTCCTGTCCAAGACACCACATACACCCGACCTTGGTACACCGTGGGGCTGGCCCAGAGTTCCCCCTCGAGGTCGTAACTCCAGAGCAAAGCGTCGTGTGCGGGGTAGAGATACCCGCCGCGTTTCTCGAGGGCCAAGGCGTGGAGTTCTCCGCCCCAGCACGGCACCAACAGCACTGCGCCGCCTCCCGCTCGAGGAGAAAGCGCGGGGGTGGCATGAACCGCGCCCAATTGTAACTTCCATAACGATTTTCCTGTGCGGGCATCCAGGCCGTGCAACCAGCCTTGCTCGTCGGCAATCAGGGCGGTACACGACCAGACCAACGGGCTTGCCGAGAGCGGCCCCGCCGCCTTGTAGCTCCACAGCAGTTCGCCAGTTTGCCCCTCGAGTGCATAGAGCGAACCATCCCTCGAGGGAATCCACAGTTGGTTTTTCCAACGGGTGGGGCTGGCGGTAATTTCGGCGCGGGTACGAAAGCGCCACAGCTCTTGTCCATTTAGACCATTGCTCAGATCAAAGTGGTGCAAATGCCCATCCCAAGCCCCGAATGTTACCGTACTGCCCTCGAGTAAAGCAGGCGCGGTTACTTCGTCGGCGACTTTAAAGGTTTGGCGCACCTGGCCCAAATAATCCATCAACCGCAAAGAACCCTCGCGGCTGCCCAAGGTCAGACCTTCGCGCCCAGCGGTCAGCGCGGCGGGCCAGGCCACTTCTGCCCCCGTATTCAGCTCCCAAATCTGCTCGAGGTTAGAAGGGTCGGCAACCCCACGCGGATGCACCCCCGCCCGCGCCCGACCCCCACGGTACTGTCCCGAAACATGCTCGCTCCAGACCTGTTTTTGCACCCCACCCAACAAATTTCGGGCCTCGATGCCGCTGCCTGGGCGGTCTGCGGGGCGCTTCTCGAGGAATTTCATCACGCCGCTCGAGAGAACTTCAGGCAAAATCGGATTGCGCTCGAGGGGTAAAATCGGTTCTTCGTAAACGTGTTGAAACAGCACGCTTTGGTCGTTGTCGGCATCAAACATCACGCTGCCCGTGAGGGTGCGGTACATCACCGCGCCAAAGGCGTAGAGGTCGCTGAAGGGGCCAATCTCCAGACCCTTGGCCTGCTCGGGAGCCATATAGTGCGGGGTTCCCAAGGTGTAACCGCTGCGGGTCAGATCTCGAGTGCCTTCGGACAGATACACCAAACCAAAATCCATGACTCGAGGGCGGCCCTCTTTGCCCAGCAAAATATTTTGCGGGGTCAAATCGCGGTGAATCATCCCCACGCTATGCAAATGCCCCAAGGTATCCAGCACTTCAAACGATGCCCGAAAAAACCGCTCGAGCAGCTCTGGGCTGTCTTCCATTGGGCCAAGGGTACTGAATGCTCCGCCGTCTAGCAACTGCATGGTGAAGTAAAGCTTGCCCTCTTCGTCGTTGCCCAGATCGTAAATGGAGATCACCCCAGGGTGCGAAATACGGGCCAGAGTGCGGATTTCCCGCTCAAAGCGTTTGCGGTCTGCGGGAATCACATAATCGTGCAAGATTTTTAGGGCGACATCCCGACCCACCCGCGTGTCGAAAGCACGGTACACAAAAGCACTGCCTCCCTCGCCAATCAGCTCGAGCCGTTGATAGCGTTCGCCAAGCAGGGGGGCAGTGTCGGTCATAAAGGTAGTGTAGCACCCACCACCTTGGCCCGTTCTTCCAGATAAACTTCCAAATTGGTGTAGCCTTCCACCCCCAGTTTGCTCAGTGAAAGTCCCGTTTGGTTGTGATCGGCAAGCTGTGGATTGAGGCCGTTTTGCACTTCCCAAGGGTCGGGCATTCCATCTTGATCGGTATCTTGTGGGGCGGCGGGCGGGCTAGCAAACCCCAGCTCGAGGGCATCGTTGGCGGGATTGCGGTCCCTTGGGGTGGAATCGAAGGTTTGGGTACGCACAAAACCCATCAAACGGCGATCCATTTTATCTCGAGGGAAAGCGCCCATGTTTTGAAAAGCATAGGTCAGCAGTTCACTCGAGGAGGTATACGTGATGCTGGGAAAATTCAAGCGTGCGTTGGATTTAAAAGAGGCTTCACCCGTAGGAAAGGTCATGGACAGGTTTTGCACGGCCTCGGCAAAATCATCACAACAATAAAATAATTGAAAGTCTTTGACCGTGGGATACATATTGATCTGGTTATCTTGCATATAGATGCGGGTCGGTGTGTTATTGGGCAAATATCCCACATCAGGATTACCCGCTCCTTCCATGGTAAACATGCCCGTTTTTAGGTTGGCAGCCTTGGCATAAAAGACATTGCCCACCAGATTCATCTGATAATACAGTGGATCGCTACTGTAGCCATTACTGGGGGCATTGACTTGTGAAGTATTGTCAATCCACATGGGATAGCCAGGGTCATAATAAACATTGTTGGAAATCTCGAGTTCAGCGGTGCTGGCACGGTTTCCAGGGCTTTCTCGACTCAATTCGGGCAAGCGCCCTACAATGCGGTTAAAGATATTATGATGGATCGAAATACGGCTCAGGGGGAACCCCCTTGCGGGATCACCATAATTCATCAACATTCCGCCCAAATCAGCATGTTCACCCAAGGTTTCTGCAATGATACTGTTTTGAATGCTGATGTCGCTGGAAAAAGAAATCTGCACCGATTCGTCGGTAGCATTTCCTGTGGAAATATGGTCGATGATCCCTTTTTTGGCGTGATGCAAGCGCAAAGCGTCGCCGTCGGAACCATCGGGCAAAGGGTCACGCAAACGCAGGTGCCGCACAATAAAATTGCTGGGACTGACCCTCGAGAGTGGGCAACCATCCTCTTCACACACCGATTCACCTTGAATCATCAGACCACGCAAAATGATCCCCCCAGGCGAAGTCTGACCCGCAATTGTCACATCTCCATTGGACAAAATGGGAACCCCCGCCACCACTCCACTCACCCGAAACACAATGGTGCGTGGCCCCGACTGATCCAGAGCCGCTTGCAAAGAACCTTCACCCGTTGCCGCAAGGTTATCCACATAAATCACCCGCCCTCCTCGCCCCCCCGTTGCCATAGCACCAAAACCCTGCGCCCCAGGAAAAGCAGCAAGAGTAGCAGGGTTGGGATTGGGGTTGGGATTTGGGTTGGGATTTGGGTTGGGATTTGGGTTGGGATTTGGGTTGGGTGTCGCACCGCTCGAGGCGGTAGGGCAGGCGGTTAAAACCAGACTGAGCAGAGCCAAGATCATCCAAGATTTTCGCATGTGGCACACCTCGAGGGTTCTTTTTTTGAACTGTTTTCAGTCTAGTATTTTTGGGCTGATTTTTTCTGATGGAGCGGCCTTCCCTTGCCGCACTCGAGCGAAGAATTCTTCCAGCAAAGCCGCACCCTCGAGCGCCCGAATATGTGGCACCACCTCGGGCATGTGGCCCCAATTCCAACCGCCCAAATCGGCAACCCCACCCAGCGCACCCGCTTTGGGATTTTTGGCCCCGTACACCAGCCGCCCCACTCGAGACTCGAGGGCCGCACCCCAGCACATCGGACACGGCTCGAGCGTCACCAGCAAAGTGCAGGCATCCAGATAAGGGCCAACCGTTTGCATGGCTTGGCGCAGTGCGATCAGCTCGGCGTGCTGGGTCATATCAAATAGTTCCCTCGAGCGGTTGCGCCCCTCCCCCACCACCTTACCGTCCAAAAGTACCACCGCACCCACAGGCACTTCGCCCGCTGCTGCGGCTTGGCGGGCCAACTCGAGCGCCCATCCCATCTCGAGGTTCCAAGGTTTGGGCGGGTTGAGTGAAATTTGTGGCCCAAACTCGAGCAAATCGGGCCAGCCGATCCAATGTATCTCAGAACCTTCCACCAAAACCCACAGCAAATCCCGCCACCCTCGAGGGATTTTAAAATCGATCAGAAACTCCCCCAACTTTTTATGACCCCTTGGCCCAGCCACACAGTCTCCTGCTTGGCGGTGGCGCAATGTCCAGCTTGGTGGGAAATCAAAGTCGGGCTTAGGAAATATAGGCGGCAAGGGCCAGAGTTTGCCCTCTTGTACGGTAATATTTTTAGACAAAGCCAAGTGTTCAACTTTGGGGCTAAAAAGCGCGGCCTGTAACCGCTCGAGGGTTGCCGCATCGATGCGAATTTGGGCCTGCTCGAGTTGAGATACCATACTGCGCCGCAGCAATGCTTTGGGTTGTTCGCGCAGATCGGCATAGGGGGTGATTCTGCTGTGCAACTCGGTCAAAACCGCCTGATCCTCGAGGGCGTATTGGGCATAGCGGGCCAAGGCTTCCTCGAACTGCGGAAAGCGTTCCCGCAGCGGGTTCATGACCCTGTGGCGCAGCCAGGTGCGGGTTTGCAAGGTTTCAAAATTGGTCTGATCCTCGCGCCACACTTGGCCCAAACCGCGCAAATATTCCTGAATCTGCGCCTTATGCACCCCCAACCAAGGCCGCTCGAGCCGCCCCCGCTGCGCTGCAATCCCCGTGGCTTTGGCAGTACCGCGCAACAGTTGCAGCAACACCGTTTCGGCCTGATCCTCGAGGGTATGGGCGGTGAGGATGCACTCGGTTTGGTATTTTTTGGCAGCACTTCCCAAAAACTGATAGCGCAAAATCCGCCCACCCTGCTCGAGTCCCCAGCCTTTTTGCTGGCAAATCTGGGCTACAGGCAGGGTTTTCACCTCGAGGGCAACTCCCAAATCTGCACAGATCCCCCGCACAAATTCGGGATCATCCACTGCCTCCCCCGCCTGAGAAAAAATCCCACCATGCTCGAGGTGTGCCGCCGTCACCAATGCCCCACCCTCGAGCAACCCCCGCAACAACCCCACCGAATCCGACCCGCCCGACAAGGCCAGCAAAACCTTGCGGTTGTGGTAGCGCTCGAGGGGCTGGAGAAGTGGATTCATGGGGGATATTTTAGGGGATGTAGGGTGTTTGGTGGTTCGTGGTTCGTTTTTCGTTATTCATTTTGGGTTATTCGTTTTTCGTTGTTCGTAAGCGACCAAGCCCGACAGGTGCTGGTGTAAGTTCAAGACAAGCAAAAAAACTCGAGCCAAACAATCTTTTTCATACGCTCATACCCTCATACCCTCTTACCCTCTATCATAGATCCCATGAGCAACACCCTCCCTCGAGCTTACCGAACCTTACTGATTGCACTTATAAGTCAAAACATCGCCCAAGCCACGTCTTGGAGCAAAGACGGCACCTCACGGGCCAGCTCCGCACCCCTCCAGCTACGTTTCAACCTCAAAATGGGAACCGAAGCCCTCGAGTGGGGCAAAACTTACAGCACTCCTGCGGGGAACCCGATCACGCTCGAGATGGTGAAATTTTATGTCTCCAACGCGGCTTTGGTGGATGCAAACGGGAATGAAGTTGCGCTCGAGGGACTCTGGTTGCTCAACTTTCCCAAAAACCAAGCCCCTACGCTTTCGATCCAAACCAATGCCCCAGTGGGCGATTACAAGGGTCTGCGTTTTTCGGTGGGTGTGCCAAGGGCGCTCAACCATGCCGACCCCCAAGAGGCCAAATTGCCGCTGGGTTTTGATTCGGGAATGTTTTGGTCGTGGAATCCTGGCTATATTTTCTACCGCCTCGAGGGGTTCACCCAGGTTGCGGGTAAGCGCACTCCTTTTTTGCTGCATCTGGGCGGCGATGCCTACGCGCTCGAGGTCAATCTTAGCGACCTGATTACCAACAAAATTCGCTTTAAAATTGCCGACACCCGAGCCGACCCAGGTAACACTATTCTCAAAATTAACCTGAACATCGCCGCAGCTTTCGACAAAGGCCCAAACGGTGGCCCGTGGGATCTGAGCAAACGCGAGTTCCAAACCATGGACAGTGGGAAAAACATTGGACAGGCGTATGTGAATATGCAAAATGCCTTTAAGCTGGAATGAGCTGCGCTCGAGGGTAAGGATTGAGGGTAAGAATACCGTAAGACCCAAACTCCATAATCGTATTTAAGAACGAAAAATAAACCCACCCATGAAAAACCCCCACACCAAAACCTATCTAACCCTACTTGGCACCCTTCTGGGCGGCGCTTCGGTTTGGGCGGCGGCGGTTTTGCCCACCATGAACATTCCCGAAAATAATCCGCAAACCCCAGACAAAATCGAACTGGGGCGCAAACTTTTCTATGATCCGATCCTCAGCAAAGATGGCACGGTGTCTTGCTCGAGCTGTCATCAGCAAAAGTCTGGCTTTGCCGACGCAGGAAAGGCCACCTCGAGCGGGATTGGCGGGGCCAAAGGGGAGCGGAATTCACCAGGACTCGCCAACATTGGTTATCACCCCAGTTTTTTTTGGGATGGCTCGAGTCCTAACCTCGAGCAGCAGGCCATTGGCCCGATCACCAGCCCACTCGAGATGGGTGCGGAACCCAGCGAGCTGCTTGCTAAATTGCAGGCCAGTGCAAACTACCGCAAGGCTTTTCAAGATGTGTTTAACGAACCCATCAGCATGAATACCGTTGCCAAAGCCCTCTCGAGCTTTGAACGCGCTTTGGTGTCTAGCTCGAGTCCTTTTGACCGCTTCCGTGCGGGTGAAACGGCAGCGCTCAGCCCTGCGGCCCTGCGCGGTTACGAGCTGTGGAATTCTGAACGCGCCGAGTGCTGGCACTGTCACAACGGCCCCGATCTGACCAACCACCAAGCCCACAACATCGGTTTAGCCCTCGAGTACAGCGATCAGGGGTTATTTAAAGTCACGGGTCTCGAGGAAGACAAAGGCAAATTCATCACCCCTTCGCTGCGAAATGTGGCCCTGACCGCACCCTACATGCACGATGGCTCGCTTGCCACCCTGCGCGATGTGATTTTGCACTACAGCAAAGGCGGGGTGCAGCATCCCAATATCGACAACACCATTCAAGAAATGCAATTCGATGAAGATAATATTGCCGATCTGACCGCTTTTATGGAAAGCCTAACCGACCTAGAGTTCGTGCAGAACCCCAAATTTGGCCCACCCCGTTAAGCGTGGTCAGGTAATCGTTAGGCAATCGTTAGGCGATACTCATTTTCGTGACATAATGGGGCAACGAGGTTGATCGCCAAATATGCAACGCCCCCAAAGAAAACGCCGAATTTTCCCTACCAAACGGGATGCTCCTATCGTGGTCTTTTATAGCACGGTCTCGATCAGTCCCATTTTGATTGTGATGATTTTGCTGGCCTTCAAAGTGATCGATTTGGGAACGGTGACTCGAGCGGTGGGGTTGCTGTGCTTGGCCTTAAGCACTTTTTTATATTTTCTGTTTTTGTACCGAATTGAATATGAGATCACCTCCACTGAGCTGATCATTATCAGCACCTTTCACCGCGAGCGTATTTCTTTACTTGCCTTGGGAGATGTTTATATTTATCCGCGTTTTAACCTATTTGCAGTCGGTTACGCACTCTCTAACGATTGCCTCGAGCTACATATGCGAACCAGAGCCAGCATGACCCAAGATCAAATTATCTATATTTCTCCCAACGACAAAGAAGGCTTTATCTCCGCCCTCGAGATGGCCCGCATCAACCTGACATTACCTGAAGCACCCCAAACCATCAAATATGGTCGCCCGCTCTAAATAGCTCGAGCGACCATAAAAAAGCCCCCGATACACTCGAGGGACTTTTCTTTTTTTCTGAAAAAAATCTACATCTCAGCAGGAACTTCGATACCCAGCACACCCAAAGTTCGCTCGAGGGCTTTAAACATCCGCTCTACCACAGCCAAACGCGCACACTGCAAACCATCGGGTAGGCTCGAGTCGATGACTTTGGTATCTGTTTTTTGATTTTGATCTTTATGATTATAGTAACCATTAAAACAATTTGCCAGCTCGAGACCATAATGCGCCACATGGTGAGGACTATTGTCACGCACGGTATTTTCCAAAATCATTGGAAAACGTGCAATCTCTTTAACCAGCTCGAGTTCCAGATTGCCCAACAAAGTATAATCGGCCCGATCAGAATTCAAGCCTGCTTCTTTTGCTTTTCTGATAATGCTATTGGCTCGAGCGGCTGCGTATTGGATATACACCGCGTTATCTCCAACCAAAGACAGTGCAGCGTCCCATTGAAAATCGATTTCACGAGTACGTTCGCTCTTAAGCATCGAAAAACGCAATCCGCCCAAACCCACTTGAAAAGTCACCTTATCGGGGTTTTTCAAGTCGTCCAAAATGCCACGCCCTGCCAGTTCATCCGCCGCTCGAGACTTGGCTTCTTGCATGACTTGATCCATTGGAACCGTAATTCCTTTACGCCCCGAAATGGCTTGTCCCTCGAGAGAAACGGTGTTATAGCTCAAATGAATGCTATTTTCATATTCATTGGGGTATCCTGCGATTGCCATACTTGTTTTAACAACCTTTTGAGGGTGTTCTTGCCTCGAGTCGATCACATTAACTACTCGGTTTGCATGAGCAAAAGCATGAGGCTTACCATTGGAATGAGTTGCAAACAAGTATTTTTCGCTCGGTTGTACCGTGAACTCGAGGTAATCCAAACCTTCAAACAATCCAAACTTCCAAAATTGTTGGGCAATATCTTTTGAAGTATAAGTTGCAGTGCCATCCGAACGCAGCAAAACCAAAATAGGATCTTCGAGTCCTGGTAAAAAGTGTGAAGTATCCATTACAAAGCAGCCCTTGTACTTTCCCTCGAGCGGATGTGAGCAATATTCCGACTTCTCGAGGATTTTCATGGCTTTGTCTAAAAAACCACTGCCCACAATATCAGATTCCCAGACCAACAAATCATACTCGACCCCCAAAGCGTAACAGGTCTCGAGCTGAGCCTTAACCACTTTTTCGATTTCGGAACGCAATTCGCCGCGCTCGAGCTGGTGAATCACTTCGCGGATTTGTGGCTCGAGAGCCGCCTTGATCTCGGGATCTTTGAGGTCTTGGTGCAAACGCACATACAATTCGCCGAGCCAGTGGTCATATTTCTGGATTCCGTCCCAAACCGCGCCGTAGTGCCGCGCCGCAAAGATCGAATCGGCAGCTTGGCGGCCCGTGTCGTCAATATAATTTTGAACCTCGACGGTGTAGCCCGCCTCGCGGTAAATTCGGGCCATCGCATCGCCCAAAACTACGTTTCGCAAGTGTCCCACATGCAGTTCTTTGTTGGGATTCACCGAAGTATGCTCCACAATCACCTTCAGGTTTTTGGAGGGAATGTTCAATGGATCGCGCACAATGGATTCGATATAACCCGCCACATCCACAAAAAAGTTCAGGTATGGCCCCACCGCTTCCGCCCTCGAGATTCCAAAAGGTAGCTCGAGGGTTTTTGCCAGCTCTGCTGCAAGTGTCACGGGGTTTTTCTTCAGGGCTTTTGCCAGCAAGAAGGCTACAGGTGTGCCGTAATCGCCTGGTTTGTCGTTGGGGGTATCCTGAATCACCACGACGGGAGCAGCAATGGGATCGGCCCCCTCGAGGGTTTCTGCTTTGCTCAGCAGGGTTGTAATTGCTTTTTCAACTGCTTCTTTGAGTTGAACTTTAACATCGGTCTTAACTTCCATGTGGGACACTGTAGCAAATACACAGCGCAAGGGGGCAAAACAAAAGCCCCCAAACCATCTGGGGGCCAAAAACTCGAGGGAATTGTACTGCTATTTAGTGATGTGCGGCACTGTGACCGTGGTCAGCAGATGCGCCGTCTTTGAAGGGGTCAGAATCGCTGATGGTTTTGCCCAAAAGCCAAGTGCCAAAAGAGCCAACAATTGCGATAGCGATGAAGATCAGTAGGGTAAGCAGGGTAACGTCCATGTCTGAAACGTAGTTTAGCAAAGCATCCTCGAGGCTTTTGGGACGTTTGCCCACCCCACTCGAGCGCCCCCATTTTCCCTCGAGAAAATTTCATTCAAGGTTGCGCCAATCCCCTCGAGAAATCCTTTTTGATAAAGCGTTTTTGGCTTCTCTCGAGCGAAAACTCCACACTCGAGGCAATAGATGATCAAAAGTGTCTATAAAGCGGTTACACTGTTATCATGCGGCTTTCCACAACGGATGTTTATGCTTTTCAAGCCCTGGGATATTTGGGAACCCAAGATCTGACCCACTGGATCAGTGGCGACGACATCTCCGAACACACCAAAATTGCCCGACCTTATTTGGTACGGATCTTGGCAGCCTTGTCTGCCAAAGGCATTGTCAAATCCAAAAAAGGCATTGGCGGCGGCTATGCCCTAGCTCGCAAGCCCCACCTAATCAGTCTATGCGAAGTGGTGCGAGCGGTGGACGGCCCCGTGGCGGCGCTGTCCTGCATCAGCCTGAACTGGCACGACCCCTGCGAAGAGCAAGACCGTTGTGTGGCCCGCAACAAAGTTTGGCGCAAGATTCGGGATGTGCTGCTCGAGGTTTTGGGGGAAATGAGTGTGGCGGACTTGGTGGCGGATTTCAAGCAAAATATCAATTATCAGCCGTGTTTGGCACACTTGTTAAAAGCCAATGCATAAAGAAGTGATTCGTTGTTCGTTTAGATAAAGTGATTAGGTTTTTATGCTTTACAAAAAACTCTAAACCCTTTCCCATGTACCTTGAATATCAATCTCGGTTTTGACTGAATTTGCCAAAAAGCAAGATTCGTGGGCTTGGTGGTGTAATTCGGGTACGCTCGAGCCTTCTATACCTTTTTCTCCAGAAAAAACAACGTGTGAATGCAAGGTCACTCGAGCGATAAACCATTTCCCTGCCGCATTTTTTTCCATCACACCCACTGCTTCATCACGGTAAGAATCCACCACATAACCGCCCCTTGAAGCAAAATCCAAAAACCACAACATATGACAGCTCGAGAGGGAAACGATAAAGGCTTCCTCTGGATCAACATTTTCGGGAACGGAATACGGCACAGGAACCACATCTGGCGAACTCGAGGCGGGGATGCTTGCGCCACCATCAAAAAGCCAAGTGTGGGCGCGGCTGTAGCGCTTGTCGGTGAATTTTGCGTTGTCGCGCTGCCAGATTAGGGTGGTGGTGTGTTGGGACATGTTTGGACTCCTGAAAAGCTCGAGGGTAAGAGAGTATGAGAGTAAGAGGGTAAGAAAGAGATTGTTTGGCTCGAGGTTTTTAGCTATGAAGAAGGTCGTAACAAATAACCAAAAACGGATAACGGACGACACTTTCCCCTCGAGCTTAACTCAAATCTCTAACCCTGCTGTAGTAGGCTCTTAGCATGAACTTAGCCCTCAATTTAGAACACGAAAAAGATGTTGCCAGCCAAATTGCGCTCGAGGCGGGGAAATTGATCCGCTATTACCGCCAAGAAGGGTTCGAGGTCGAGGAAAAAAGCCACAACAACCCCGTTACCATCGCAGACCGCGAGGCCAGCGATTTGAGTATTCAGCATTTGTTTGAAATGTTCCCCAACGACGGCATTTTGAGTGAAGAAGTAGCCGACAACAAGGTACGCCTTCGCAAGTCTCGAGTGTGGATTATTGACCCGATTGATGGCACACGGGAATTTATCAATGGCACGCCCGATTATGTGTTCAGTTTGGGCTTGGTGATCGATGGGCAACCCGTTTTGGGGGTAATTTATGCTCCAGAACGTGACGATTTATATGTGGGCGTGGTGGGCGATGGGATGTACAAAAATGGTGAACCCGTGGGGTTTTCTGACCGCGAAACCAAAGATCTGATCATCAGTGTGTCTGACACCGAATACAAACACACCCTCAGCAAATACCCTACCCTCGAGATGGCTCCCAGTGGTTCGATTGCCTACAAACTGGCTCGAGTGGCAAGTGGCGAAACCGATCTGACCTTTACCATTGCGCCGCGCAGCGAATGGGATATTGCCGCAGGAGCCGCCATGCTCGAGGCTCAAGGCGGCATGGTCGCAACACGGGATGGAACCCGCATTTTGTATAACCAACCCAAACCCTACCTCGAGCGGGGTTTGATTGCGGGCCGCCCCAATAATGTGGCTTGGCTACAACAACAATTGGCCCACTTCAAAATCCCCGAAAAACGCATGTGGGTCACACCGCAAAGTGATGCGTGGAGTATGGTTCCTCCCTCGTTACAAATCAACGATAACGACCACCATGTGCATTTATTAGTTAATAGTGGTGGCCTCGAGAGTGCAGTTTTGCTCGAGCGTGCCATTGGTGGGTGGAGAGTAGTACAGCAAGTGGGCGAGAATAGGCGGTTTATTATAGACTTGCAGCGGGATTATGGAGCTTTTGTTTAGTTCAATAATATCAATCACAAACATAGATATTTGGAGGATAAAAAATATGTCAGATCTCATACCCATGCCCGTTTTGTTTCCAATTATTTCAGCGCTTACCTTCTTTATTCTGAAATTCAATAAAATAGCAGAAAATCCATCTCATATATTGTTTACATTTGGGTGGATTTTATTCAATCTAATACTGTTTCCATTATTGAATTTTGCTTTATTTTATTTTTATCTAATCTTTACTATGAAATTTTTACCAAACCTTGCTTCTATTCTTGTTTTTCCTATTTTTGCAATAGTCAATTTAGTAACATTGTTACTTATTTCAATTATTTTGAGAAAGTTTTGGGATATAAATTTTGAATGGGCTATATTGATTTCAAAATCAACTTGCATCGGTTTTATTTTTACTTCGATTATTTCTACTATTTCCATATAAGTTTACGTCGGCTTAATTTTGAAATCAACCTGCAATCTTATCCCCCTCGAGCCAAGCAACATCTCAATCATGCCCTCGAGGTTGGGTCACTCTTTTTTGGCGGGGGTAAGTGCAATGTGGGCGATATAGGTTCCACTTCC
>JANYFS010000130.1 GCA_025359705.1 Deinococcales bacterium
TACGGGACGACGAAATCCAGGGGCAGAACTTTGGGTTTCGCCAAAATCAATCCACCAAATCTCACCTCGCCTCACTCGTCCCACTCCACACTCAACATGGCTGCACGGGTATGCTCCCAATTTTCGGCACGTTGAGGATGCTGGCCATAGTAGGCATTGAGTTGTTCGGTAAGTTGTTTTTCGTTTTCTTGTTGTAAAAAGCGCTCCAAGGCTTGAACGTATAGGTGACTTCGAGAGACTCCCAGTTGCTTGGCTCGAGCTTCCAGCGCTTCAAATAAAGGATCTGGCAAGGAGATCGCTGTTTTCATACTTTTAGTATGACTAGAGTTATACTTAAGGTCAACCCGATGTGAGTAGTTTTGATTTTCAGCAGTACGACCGTATTTTGCAAGGGAAACGAAACTTCAGCCGAAAATGAGCCATCCAACTCGAGCGCGAGAAAAAATAATAGCTTTAGGAGCCTCAGCTCTTATTTTTTTTGCCGTGTTGACTGCACCATCTCGAGTAGCATAAAAAATGCTGTGCCCATCAGCGCAAAAAATAAGGCTTTCCAGACATCTCCAGATAAAACCCAAACACCGATGAAAGCGACGACTGCGGTGACGATGTGGGTAATCATGTCCTACAGCCTACCGTGTTTTAAAGCCAGCTCGAGTGCAAAAACAAACCTCTGCTCCCACTCGAGCAAATACCACGCCTCACACAGCTTTAAATTAACCGTGCGCTACAAGGCTCGAGAAGGGGACTGCAAAGTTTCTTGAGGGTTAATGTACCCCCTAAAATCCAACTTAAAAGCAAAAACCCTATACGTTACAAGGCTCGAGTACCACCAAATTATTCGAGCAAGTTGGGCTTGATTTGCCCTCGAGCAAGAATGCTGGCTGGGATGAACTATTTCGCAAATTAAATTTCATCTTTATAAATTTATAAAAAGCTAAAAAGTTAAAAAGGTGTATCGTTAGAAAGAGGAAAAGATAAAATCTTTGGAGGATAAGCGTGGCTTATGTAATTGGGCTTTTAGGGTACAAGGGGGGAGTGGGTAAAACCACCACTGCAATTCACCTTGCAGCCGCACTTCTAAAACGTGGGGAAGTTCAAGTGGTGGATGGCGATTCCAACGGCTCAGCGCGGTTGTGGGCGCAAGGGGGAAATCTGCCTTTCCCTGTACGTTCTTTGCTGCAATTTCGAGGGGCGGATGATGGATTCGTGGTGGTGGATTCTGCTGCTCGCCCTTCGACTGCGGAACTCACCGATTTGGCCGAATTTTGTGATCTGCTGATTGTTCCCAGCAATCCCGAAGGCATGAGTTTGGATGCCCTTCAGCAAACGGTACATCGGCTCGAGGATCTCAAGATCAAGCATTACCGTGCTTTATTGACCATGATTCCGCCTGCGCCTTCTAAAAAGGGAATTGAAGCTCGCACTTATCTGATCGAAAATAACATCCCACTGTTCGAGACAGGCATTCGGCGCACGGACGCTTTTTTAGATGCCTCCACCCAAGGATCACTTGTTTACGAGGTCAAAGGGAGTCGAGTGGCAAAGGTAGCCTGGTTAGATTTTGAGGCTTTAGGCACAGAAGTATTGGCCTTTTTGGATTCCTCACCACGGAAAAAATCATGACGGGTACCAGTAAATTTGGCCGACTGAACCAGGCGAGGGCGAGTCGTGATGCTGAGGTGATTGAGGAACCTCTCGAGATACCCACTTTATCCCCCCTGCAACCTGAACCCGAACGACGTGGACGTGGGCGGCCTGCTGTAGGGAAGCGTTCTAACCCCGATTATGAACCGATCAATTCCTTGATTCGCCGTGATTTACATAAACGCCTTAAGCTGGCCTCAGTCTTACTCGAGCGGGATATGACCGATATTCTCGAGGAAGCTTTACTTGCTTGGGAGGCCCAACACGCTCGCTCAAAGTGATGATTTCATAAAGATATATTTACAGAACAAGGCAGGGAATGGTAGGCGAAAAACCATACCTTATAAAACGTCAATAAAAGCAACTTTATAACTTTACAAAAAGATGTATTGACGTAAAGATATCTTAGATTTTGGAGAAAGGGTGTAGGCTCGAGCTAGGCCATCTCCCCCATTCAGCCCCCTTTTCAAGAGAATCGATCTTCTCTTGAAAAGGGGTTAGGGGAGGGTTACACTTACCCCCATGAGCCAAGACCTTGTTGTCTTTGAAGGCGACCCCTATCACCAAACTCGAGCCGTTTCCGCCCTTTCTCCTGAAGAGCTGCGCCGCCGTACCCTCAAAGCCTTTGTGGAAAAAGACTTCGCTTGGATTGACCAGCTTTTAACTGCCTACCTCCATTTACATTCCCGCTCGAGCAGTCCCTTAACCTTGCGGCGTTACCGCTACGCCCTATCCCACTTTTTTCTCGAGCCCCCCTTTGATCTACTCAAACCCGCTCGCGATGACGGTTCCCTTTATGTCCGTCGTCTCGAGTCCGAAGGGTTGAAGCCTTCCACTGTTTCAGTGCGTCTAGCGGCTTACCGCATCTTTTATAAAACCTTATCGTGGGCGGGAGTTTCCCAGGCCAACCCCTTTGAACACGCCAAAGCACAAAGAGATAAACGCTCGAGCGCGCATAAACGAATGCCCTACAGTGAAGATGAACTCGAGCGCTTATTGCAACTGTGTACTCCACTCGAGCGCTTGCTGGTTTTGTTGGGGGCACACGGAGGCTTGCGGATCAGTGAAGTTTTGGCCCTCGAGTGGCGGGATGTGAATCTGGCTGAAAAGTCGCTGCATGTGCGCTTTGGTAAAGGGGGTAAGGAACGGTACGGGGTGTTGAGTTCCAAAGTCCTCGAGCAGCTGGTGAAACTCAAAGGAATGGGTAGCCTCGAGGGGACACGTATTTTTCCAGAGTGGAATGATCAACATGTGCGCTACCGCTTACGAAAATTGGCCCAAGCGGCTGAGGTAAACATCAAAGACCGCATGTTCCATAGCTTTAGGCATTACTCAGGAACTCGTTTGATGCGGCAAACCAAGAATCTGATATTGGTGAAAGAACATTTGGGACATGCGGGGATACAAACGGCGAGCTTGTATGCCAAGTTGGTGGATAAAGAACTCGAGGGATTGGTGGGCGAGTGGTGAATGAAAGACTCGAGTTGCTGAAAGCAGCGTGCTGCAAACTCGAGTTTGTCACTGCCATTGTTTAGCTTGAGGATTCCATCTTTTGGCTGGCCCATATTCCGTCTCCAAGAGCGGACTAATGAACTGCTCGAGGGCTGAAATCACTTCCTGAAAAGGCAGATGCGGATACTGTAACTTCTTCAGGTAAGCCGTCCATTGCAGTTCTTTGATCGGATGCGGGTTTAAGCTGGCAGAAAATAAGATTTTTGCTTCCTCGAAAGTAGTGCCTCGATGCTGAAAAGTTCGAGTCAGTGCAGCTTGTAAATCTTGCGCCAAAAACTCCGATGTTTGGGATAACATGATCAGATCCCAAAAATCTTTGTAGCGGGTGTTGATCTCACCCAAAAAAACCATCGCCTGGAATTTCTCTGCAATCACCGTTTCCAGGGAATAGGCTTTTAGCTCAAAATCTTGATCCAACAAACTGGGAAAAGCAAAAGAAATGGGCTTGGGGGTGACCGGATCTCCATAACCAATATCGATTTGAATTCGCTCTCGAGACCGTTCCAGATAACCCATCATCGTAATCCGTACTCCTTGGTAATCCATCCCCTCTTTGATCCTTGTTCCCTCGAGGGTATCGATATCGAAAAGCACCCCATCATTTAAATCGACTGCTGCCACCGATTTAAAAAGCTCTGTCATCGCTAAGATTTCTGAAGGCAAACCTCGAGCTAATAGGTCAACATCGCGGGTAGGGCGCAAAACCATCGAAGGTTGTTTGAAAGCTCGAGCGTAGAGATAAAGTCCACCTTTTAAAATAAATTGAGCGTGTACTGGGCTCCCAGCCAACCTTGCGAGCAATCGTTCTTGGTAATACAAAATTTGTAGGTCACTCAGACGAATCTTCAGCTTCACAGCAGTGTTTTGCAATTTAGCCTTCACCGACCTGACCTTTTTGATCTGTGCTTCATTTAGATTCGGAATCATACCAGCACCTCGAGCAGATCCCGCATCCGGTGTTCGACCTTGCAGACTCGAGCGGCATCCATCAGCAGATTAAAGTTGGGCTTTCGAGTTTTAAGGTAGGCCTCGAGCGCTTCTTTGAAAATTTCAATCCCCACCTTATTGCGGTGGTGCAGCAGATCCGTAAGGGTCTTTTCAAGCGAGTAAACCCTGAGACCTTCCTCTCGAGTTTCAATGCCAAATCGGTAGATTCCATCCGCAAAAGAGTGGTATTCAACCTGCATATTTGCCAGATTAGGCTTCCACGTATTAACTGGGACTGCAAGATGTATGGTATGGGCTTTTTGAGTGGTTAGACCGTGAATTTCGAGGGCAGTGATCAAACAAAATATTCCTTTGGGTACTGAGAGTTGAACCTGTTTGAGATCTTCAAAATTGAACTGGGGCAGGGTGTTGAGTTGGTACATTCCGTGTGCGACCCGCTCGAGGACTTTCTCTTGAACCCATTTCCGAATGTGATAGCCACTGAAATCTAAACTCTCGAGTTCAGCACGGCTGATGGTGCTGCGCTGCTGGGTGTGCAGGTAGGTCTCGAGGGTGGTTTGAGCTGGCTGTGTGGTGGGGCGACCCAAGAGCCGAGTTGACGCATGAGTGGCTGCTTTTGGGCCAAGATCGCTAGGGGTCATACTCATGGGAGCTATTTTAACACAATTCTATATACTTTCTAAAATACTTATAGAATTGTGTAATTTCTCTCAACTCGAGTTTTTTGAGGAAGAGCAGATCCCAACCGATCTCGAGGGGCATTGTTTGCTCGAGCACCGCTCATGCCCCTCGAGCGGTGCTACGGATGTGGGTGGCCCTCGAGTCTGAGGTTTGGGCAAGGACACCGATTATGTAGAACTCCAGCAGGTGACTCGCCATAAAATTAAACCACAGATCATTTTCGAGAATTGGGAAGATTTACTGCATCTGGCACGATCTTTGAAATTAGGCACAATTCGAACTGTAGATGTGATGAGGGTGAGGAGTAGTGTCCTCATGGGCGTCCGTTCACGACGACAGTCCGTTCTGCCCAAGAAGCAACCAAAATCAAGCGTTCCTGACGTGGTTAACTGTCGTGGCAGGGGTGGCCTGAACTGCAGACCCCCCAGCCCTCAGTCTGCAGTGACGCCAATTAAGGCAACACAGCCCTGTCCGCCAATGCTTTTGGCTACTTAACCCGAACTCAGGTTAGCAATAGCTCGAGCAGAATTCATCACAGCCTAAACACTCTGAAAGCGAGCTACCCTATACTCAGTAAATCAAATTCATCCGCAGGCATTGGAGGATTTTATGGCAACCGATCACCCTATTTTGGATGAACAAACCCTCACCTACCTTGAGGAACACATCCCCTTACTCGCCCAAGCTGCGGTGACCCAAGCTTACTGGGCTACCCTTGCACGGGGATACAGCGTACTCGAGCGTACCGAGGAAGGCTTAATTGAAACCTTTCCAAATGGCACTTCTCAATTTATTAAACCCCTCGAGCGGCAATTACATGTTCCCAAAGGAACAAAGCGAATCATTCGGTGAGTACACCCCGTTTAAGAATGTTTGCAGGGCCAAATGGTTCAGGCAAAAGCACCCTTAAAGAAGTCATTCGAGCTGAAATGTTGGGAATCTATATTAATCCTGATGAGATTGAGCGAGAAATTCGGCAAAATGGTTTTCTGAATATATCCCAATATGGCCTTAATAGTAGCGCTTCAGGATTAACTTCTTTTTTACAGC
>JANYFS010000186.1 GCA_025359705.1 Deinococcales bacterium
GCCCTACTGTCCTCGAGAAGCGGGCTTGCTAAACTAAAAACCCATGAGTACCAAACCTCGAGAGCTACAACTCCACTACACCAATGCCCTCTGCGCCCTCGAGCGGCTGGAATTTTACGTGATGGAGTATCAAAAAGAACAGGGTGACGAACCCCGTTATATCCTCGAGCTGTTGAGCATTTTGACGGGGGTGCTGGGAACCGCCTATGCCTACCGAGAAGTGCTGACCTTGCTGGATGTGCAGCAAAGCGCCCAAGCCATTGCCGATGACCTCGAGCGGGAACTCGAGCGGTGGGTGCAAGAACGCTCGAGCCTGGAACGGCTGTTGTCTTGAAGGTGTTGTCTTGAGGGTTTTCTCTGGAGGTTTGGCCCCGTCTGGTTTCTGGGGGCCGCTTAGGTTATGGTGAGGCTATGTCGAATAAAACTGCGCCTACCATTCGTGACCGCATCAAAGAATTGCTCAGGTTAATTTCGCAAGAAGAACATTTGTCGGTGGGTATTGTACTTGCCGAGGACGACGAAGACGGAGATACCTCCTATAGCTTTTTTCTCAAGGGCTACCCCCAAGATATTGTGGTGGGCGCAGGGGGCTTGTTGACCGTGGCCCAAGGGGAACACGCCAAGCTCGAGCGTCTGATGGAAAATACCCTAGATCTGGAAGACTTGATGGACGAGTACGACGCTGACGACGAGGATGATGACGACGATATTCAGCCGTCCAAACCCCGCAAAGGCATCAACTGACCGTGCCAATCGCCGCTCGAGACTAGGGTTGCGCCTGTGCGCTCGAGGGTAAAATTGTACAAATAGATCCAAGCCGTCACCGCCTCCATTTCTGTGTAGGCGGTGATTTGCTTTTTGCTGTATTCGGGTGGGGTTTCATTGGCTCCCTCGAGGATATCTAGCACCTTAAAAGCCCCCTCGAGGTCTGGATAGTGCAGCAGTTCGCCTTTAATTTTGCCTTTTCCCACAATTAAACCAGGGTAGCCTTCGGGAACCAAATCATAAAGATCGAATCCTGAAATGGTGGCCCTAGCTCGAGTGTGTGGCCCCGCTTTTTCCGCTACCCACGCATTTTGCTCGAGGCTTTTGAGGGTTCCGTAGACAAAGATATAGCCGTCAATATAGTCTTCACTCATCCCTACACCGTTTGGGTTGCCACAGGATAACTGCCCAAAACCTTGGCAATGCTGGCATGGTTCAGCAATTGGGCCAAGGCACTTTGCACGTTGGCATCTTCGGTGTGGCCTTCAAAATCCAGATAAAACAGGTAGCTCCAAGGCCGATCCCGACGGGGCCGCGACTCGAGCTTGGTCATATTGATGCCCGCAAAAGAATTTAGGGCCGAAACCAAGCTGCCAGGCTGGTTTCGCACCGCAAAAACCATGCTGGTTTTGTAGCTGATTCCCTCTTTTTTGGGGCTGTGGGTGCTGCTGAGGATCAAAAAACGGGTGGTGTTGAAATCCTCATCCTCGATGTCTTGGGCCAGCACCTCTAGGCCGTAAAGCTGGGCCGCTCGAGCCGAGGCAATGCAGGCAGCCCCCTCCTCCCTCGAGTGGGCTAGATCTTGGGCCGAGCCAGCGGTGTCGTAGCTGGGAATGGCTTGCAAGCCGTGCTGCTGAATAAAACCCGCACACTGGGCCAGTGCCTGCGGGTGGCTATACACCTTGGTAATTCGCTCGAGAGGGACTCCTGGCAGGCTCATAAACTGATGACGCACCCGCACCAAAACTTCACCAATGGCGTAAAGATCGTTGCTGAACAGCAAATCCAGCGCAGGAATCACCGTTCCCGCCAAACTATTCTCGATGGGCAAGGCCGCCAAATCGCAAACCCCACTTTCCACCGACTCGAGCAACTGAGCAAACCCTTCAAACCCAATCGGTTCCACCCCAATATCTTGGGGAAGATTGGCACTGGACAGTGCGTTGAGCGCCGCGACTTCGCTATTGGCTCCTAAAATACCTTGAAATGCGACTTTGAGCATGACAGTTAGTTTAGGGTTTTTCGGGGTTGGTGATTCGTTCTTGGTTGTCTGTTTGGTGATTCGTTTTTCGTTGTTCGTTGTTCGTAAATGATTAAAACCTCGAGCCAACCATTTTTTTCCCGCCCTCTCGCCCTCAATCCTTACCCTCAGTACCTTTCGAGGTCAGGATTCAAAATCCCAAACAGCACTCGAGCGGTCATGCCCCAAATATCGTGAACGTGGTTCTGATTGGGGTCGTGGTCTTGCCACAAATAGCGGTAAATATAATGTACACTGCCCCACGGCGAAACCCGCTCGAGCCTTTCTGGAACCATGTTTCTCAGATCCGCAAGGGGAACCAAAAGGGTTTGGGCCACTTCGCTCGAGGGAACATATTCAAATTCGGCAGGGATGGAGGCCAGTACGGGGGTGACGTGGAAGCCGCGACCTGCGGGGGTGAAGGTGTCGTCCAGTAGGCCGATCACTTGGATCTGGCTGGCGGGTAGCCCCACTTCCTCGAGGGTTTCGCGCAAGGCTGCTTGCACCACCGTCTCAAGTGGCTCGAGCTTGCCGCCTGGGAAGGCGATTTGGCCCGTGTGGTCTTTGAGTTCTTGGGAACGTATGGTCAGCAGCACTCGAGGGGATGCCTCGCGGGTCAGGCCCACCAAAACCGCCGCGCGAACGTGCTGGGGAAGGTCTAGCTCGAGGCGGGTTCGGTTGCGTATCCATTCTTCAAAATCAAAGCTCATGATTCTGTGCAATCTCGGCTCGAGTGGAAACAGCGGTGTGTTGCCGCAAAACCCCCTCCGCCTCGAGGCCCAAACCGCGACCCCACGCCACCACGCTCGAGAGGAATTCTGCCAAGCCTTCGGCATCGTCTGGAACCTGCGCCAAACGTGCTTGCAATTCGGCTTTGCTAAGAACAGGTTGCAACAGAATTTTTTGACTCTGCCGTTCCCGCTCGAGTGCGCCCAAAGCCAGTGGAATCCGCTCGAGGGGGTGTTTTTGCCGCCCTGCCCGCTCGAGTTGTTTGATGCTTTGCCAATTGGCAACCACTTGGTCTGGGGTGTCTGCCACAACGTCGCCAAAAACATGCGGATGGCGACGAATCAGCTTGTCACAAATGCTTTTTTCGATGTCGGAATAGGCAAATGCTCCCGCTTCCTCGGCAATCACCGCGTGAAAAGCCACTTGCAGCAGCACATCACCCAGTTCTCCAGGCAACTCCTCGAGCCTGCCCGTGTCGATGGTTTCCACCGCTTCGGCGGCTTCCTCGAGCAGATAATTTCGCAAAGACTGATGGGTTTGTTCCTGATCCCACGGGCAACCGTTGGTAGCACGCAATTGACGCATAATCTCGAGCAGATGGTTCATGGGGTTTATTTTATGCGCTCGAGCAACCCTTTTTTCACACCCTCCCATTCCTTGGGCAAAATGCTGTACATCACCGAATGGCGCAGGCTGCCGTCTTCATAAATCATATGGTTGCGTAAAATTCCTTCCCGCGTGGCTCCCAATTTTTCGATGGCCCGTTGGCTTTGCGTATTCAAATGATGGGTTTTGAGCTGCACCCGAATCACTCCCCAAACTTCAAAAGCCAGCTCGAGCAGCAGGAATTTGCTTTCTGGGTTGGTAAAAGTTCCCTGTGCGCTTTTGGCATACCAGGTTCCGCCAATTTCCACCCCTTTGTTGGCAAGGTCGGTGGCAAAAAAACTGCTCGAGCCGATAATTTTCCCACTTGTTTGCTCGATCACCACAAAAACCATCCGCGTACTGGGCCACTCGAGCTGAGCCACAAATTCCTCTAGGGTTGGGGTTTTGTTGCGGGTGGGGTCTTGGGGCATTAGCCCAAAAATTTCTGGCTCGAGGGCGGCGTATAGCGCAGCATAATGCTGGGGTTCCAGTGGCTCGAGGCGGATGTGTTTTCCGCTTAGCACAGCGGGTTTAAACCATTGGTGCGGGTTTTGAGGGTCGGTCATGCCTTACCTTATGGTGTAGCACGGTGCAAAAGTAGAACCACTTGGCTCGAGGGGGGAAAACCAATTTGAATGTATTACAAAAATCAAAATCCAAAAAAATCAAAACCGCAATCAAAACCACCGTGCTGGGCGGTGGCCTAGCGGGTTTGGCAAGTGCGGCACTGGCGGCGCAGCGCGGCGAAGAAGTCACTTTGCTCGAGCGGGAAAGCTGGGGCGGCAAAAGCAGGCGGCTCGAGCTATGCGGGCAAAGGATTGACACAGGGCCAGCCCTGCACAGTTTCCCTAGTGTGTGGAATACGCTGTGGCAGCGCCTCAAGCGCCCCGATCCTTTGCAACATCTGCCTGTGACCAGTTTGGGAATGCACCATTTTAAAGGCCACTCCCTCGAGCTACCCCCCGCCCCCGATCACCCGCTTTTTGCGGCTTGGCAAAGTTATGTCGCACGCCAAACTCCCCTCGAGCTGGAAACCCTACTCACCACCCCGCCCCACCTGAGCAACTCGAGGTTTTTGCGAGCCAGCCGCAGCTTACTGCACGAATACGGCTTCAACTTGGGGGTAAGGGGATATTTGCAGTCCCTCGAGCTACCCCCCGTGCTGCTCGAGTGCCTCGCCATTCACGCCCTAAACGGCGGCTTGGGTTCGCGCTCGGCCCCCGCTTTGTATGCCTCGCTGCCCGCCCAAATGCTCGAGCGGGGTTTGTCCATCCCGCACGGCGGAATTTACGAAATGGTTTTGGCCCTCGAGCGGGTCTGCCGTGATTTGGGTGTGACGATGCAAGATCACAGCAAAGTTGCGAAAGTAGGGCAGGGGAGGGTCTGGATTGAAGATCTGGCCCTCGAGCATGATGTATTGATCAGTGCCATCGACCACCGCCGTTTGCAAATGTTGCAGGGTAAAACCGTTTCCGCCCCCAAGCAGCGCACCTGTTCGGGCGTGGCCATTTACGCGGTGCTGGATACCCCCGCCTCGCTACCTTTCTCGAGCGTAATCCTTCCCGATGTTCCCGCCCAGCTCGAGCGTGACCTTTTGGCTTTGCAAGAGCCGCGCCAAACCATGATTTTTGTGAACCACTCCCCACCCCAGCAGATTTACCCCAGCAACACTAAGGCGGTGCTGTCTATTTTGCTGACCGCTCCTGCCAATGGGCGCAACTACGCCCTCGAGAGCGACTGGGTGCAGGGTCAGCTCGAGTGGGCCAGTGGGGTTTTGGGAGTGGATCTCGCCTCTATTTTGGCGGGTTGTTTGGGCCACACTGTGCTGCACCCGCAATATTTTGCCGAAGGCGGGGCATGGGGTGGGGCCATTTATGGCGATGCCCGCTCGAGTTGGCAAGCGGGGCCACTGCACCAGCCCCCGCACCATTTGAGCCGTGGGGTATGGCAGGTAGGAACCAGTGTTCACCCAGGCGGTGGCATTCCTGGGGTTTTGGGTAGTGCTTTGATGGTGGATGAAATGATTCGCTCGAGCCGATTTTCAGTGGGGTAGCTGGGAATCCTTGCTATGGTGAACCACTGCAACCCTACTTTCATCGTCTGGTTCGAGCGTACTTCTTTTCCCATAATCGAGGAGATTTGATTTTATGCCGAAGGTGCTTCAGTCAAAGGTGCAGGCGCAGGAACTTCAGGTTCTTGTTTCATTTCTTTGGCCTCTTGCTTTTGGCGCAACTTCGCTCGAGCTACCGCATTTTGCCGCAAGAACGGCTCTTCAATAAAGCGGTACGACATTGCCGCAGTAATGTAGGCCAACACCAAAGCAGTAATCGAAATGGTCAGGTGTTCGGTGGCAGTGGAAATGCCAAAATAAACAAAAGCAGGATTATAGGTCAAACGAATGATCTCGAGTATTAAGAAATGCCAGATATACAGACCAAAAGAGAGCTTGGCAGTGTACCGAGCAAAAGTATTGTCGAACACGCAGCCCAGTACCCTCGAGAAGGGTAGGGTTGCCAGCATGATCGCAATCAGTAGGGGGAAGGTAGGATAGAAATAAGGTTGGTTTCCTAAGCTAAAGAAGGCATCTGCATTAAAACGGGTTGTCCATAGCAAAGCAATCATGCCCACGAATGCAGCCAAGGCCAGCAAGTCAAAGCCCCACTTGGCAAGTTGTTCCCTCGAGCGCAGCTTAACAATTACGCCTGCCGCCATCACTCCTAAAATATAATGCCCAAACATCCCAATCGCATTGTAATTGGGCATCCAAGATTTTGCACCACCAATCAAACCAAATTCCCAGCCCCTATTTGCGCTGTCGGGGATCAGATCTTTGATCATAAATTGATGAACAATCAAAACTGCTGCCAAAATCCCAAACCAAAACATTAAACCTGTGCGAAAAGAAGTGCGGGTATCCGAATCGCTGTGCTTGGCATATAGCGCAAACATTGCCGCCATACCTAGCGGCATCAGGGCATAACAAATTACCTCAAAACCAATGCTCCACAGCGGCCCGTTTAAATCGGCAGGGAAAAACGTAACGTAGTTCAGCGCCGAAGTAAAGGTCAGCCCCGCCACCAAGCGCGTCCAAATTGCCTGAACATCGGGAACAAAATAGGCGGTCAGCAGCACGCTAATCAGCAGGCTCGAGTAGAACCCAGGTACGATTCGCAGCATCCGCCG
>JANYFS010000191.1 GCA_025359705.1 Deinococcales bacterium
TTGCTCGAGGGTGAGAGGGCGAGAAAACGAGAGGGCGAGAAAAAGACTTTGCAATCTTCTGATCCTTTAATCTTTCGTAGGGGCGCAACATGTTGCGCCTCGTGCAAGAAATCTGGATATATAACCCCCTCGAGCCATCCAATCTTTCCAACGAAAAACGAATCACGAATCACGAATCACAAACTCCCCTCGAGGTCAAAACCATGAAAAAATTATCCCAAACTCAATCTATCCCAAGCAAAACCATCGGTGTCTTGGCACTGCAAGGGGCATTTCGGGAACACCGTCATATCCTCGAGCGGCTGGGGGTTGGGGTACGGGAAGTGCGGCTACCTGCCGATCTCGAGGGGATTTCGGGGCTGATTATTCCTGGCGGCGAATCCACCACCATGGCAAAGCTGATGATGGACTATCAGCTCAAGCAGCCGATTCGGGACTTTGCCGCCCACGGTGGGGCAATTTGGGGAACCTGTGCGGGGGCGATTTTGCTGGCAAAAGACATCGAAAACCAAGTCGATGCCCATATCAGCACCGCTTCAGACCAACCCCGCCTCGAGCTGATGCACACGCGGGTGCGGCGCAATGCCTTTGGGCGGCAGGTGGACAGCTTCCAAGCCTCCCTCGAGATTGTGGGGATGGATCAGCCTTTCAAGGCGATTTTTATTCGCGCTCCCGTCTTTCTGGAGGTGGGCGACGCGGTGCAGGTTTTGTCTCGAGTGGGCGATCAAATTGTTTTGGCCCGCGAAGGAAAACTCTTGGCCTCGAGCTTTCATCCCGAACTGACCGGCGACCCAAGGGTGCATCAGTATTTTTTAGATATGACCCTCGAGCCGTGATGGGGTTTTTGAGTGATTCTTGAATCGTTCTTGAATCATTCTTGAGTTCAAAAAATGTAGATTTTGAAACCTCGAGCCTATTGGTTCGGGATTTTTACTTATTTTTGAGAAACTTTTTTGGAGTATGGAATGGCCCTCGAGCGACCCTTGAGTGGCTTTGGGTAAACCACACAGACCCGCTCGAGCTGACTTTGAGCTTCTTGTCCTATTAGCATTGACCATTTATTGGTACAATGAATTCTTGTGCGAGTTGGAGAAGCGAATCTGTCGCTTCCCAAACGCGAGTTCTTAGGAGGACGAATGACTGAAACTTTGACCTTTTCTTTAAACATCGGTGATAGCGTAGTATACCCCAGCCACGGTGCGGGTGTGATTCATAATATCAGTGACCATGTGGTCATGGGCAAGCAGCAATCTTATTTCGAGATCGAGCTGCTCAAGAGCGGTATGCAGGTCAAAGTACCTGTGGTTCACGCCCAAAATCTGGGCCTTCGTTTGATTACTCCCAGCAGCGAATTACCCGAACTGCTCAGCTCGTTTGCCAAACCCGATCTGGATTTGCCCGCCGCTTGGACCCCGCGTCACCGCAGAGAGCAAACCATTTTGCAAGACGGCAATATCTACATAATTGCTCAGTTGGTGGGAACCCTGCACCGTCGGATGCAAATCCGCAATCTGGCTGTCACCGAACGCGCCATCTACGACGAAGCCAAGAAAATCATTGCTACCGAAGTAGCCGTGTCTAAATCCATCGAGATCAAAAAAGCGATTGAAGAAATCGATATTTTGCTGGAACAAGCGGTAGCTGCTTAATCTGTAGCACATCCCCCAAGGGAAGGAATGTCCTTCCCTTTTTTTTGGTTATCCAAAACAAAACCCTCGAGTGTAAAACCCCTCGAGTCAGATTCATAAACACGAGAATCCGAATTTTTCCCAGCAACGCCCCCTAACTATTCCCTCGAGGTGAACCGTTGAACCCTTCCGATCCTGTACATCCCATAAATCCTGAAAATCCTGAAGATCCAGAAAATCTTGTAAGCGATGCCCTGCTGTACTCCCCCAAAGTGGTACAAGAATTGCTGTTGCGTTTTGGTTTGCGCCCGACCAAAAGTTTTGGGCAGAACTTTTTGATTGATGGCAATATTTTGCGTTTGATCGTAGAAGCGGGCGAAGTTGGCCCAGGGGTTTCGGTTTATGAAATTGGCCCAGGTTTGGGAGTATTGACCAAAGCACTGGCCCAGACGGGCGCAACCGTTACCAGCATCGAGAAAGATACCCACTTGCAAGGTGTGCTTGCCGAAACCTTGGCACATGTACCCGTGACCTTGCACTGGGGCGATTGCCTCAAATTTCCTTGGCTCGAGGTACCGATGGGCAGTGTGTTGGTGGCAAATTTGCCATATTACATTTCCACCGCCATCCTTAGCCAGATTTTTGAGAGTGGACGCTTTGCCAGAGCCACTTTTTTGGTACAGCGCGAAGTTGCCGAGCGCCTAACGGCTAAAGCGGGCGACGAAGCTTACGGATTTTTCAGTGCCTTGACCGCCCTGTATGGGCAGGCCAGAATTGTACGCCACGTTCCTAAAGGAGCATTTTTGCCTGCTCCAGATGTGACCAGCTCGATTGTGCGAATCGATTTAACAGGTCAGAAACCCGAGCCAGGTTTGCTGGCGGTACTTGAGGCGGCAATGGCCCATCGCCGCAAAACCCTGCGTAACAACCTAAAAGCAGCGGGCTACCTCGAGGAAAAAATCGACAGCGCCCTCGAGCAGCTCGGCCTCAGTCCAACCATTCGGGGTGAGGTACTCCGCCTCGATCAGCTCGGAGAACTATATCGCAGTTTGTCTTCATAAAGCGTGTTAGACTGGGGTGTTCAGTAGTCTAAAGGGTATATCTTAAGATAAAAACAGTACCTCTAAGCCGAGGACTTTCGGAGGTTGGCTTGAAGTTTTTTGTGATTGGTGATGTGACGGTTGATCATCTGTATTTTTTAAACCACATTCCCTCGCCAGGCGAGGAAGTGCAGCCGATTCGTTCCACCATGCAACCCGGTGGAGCGGGCGGAACCATTGCGGTGACACTGGCCCGTTTGGGACATGAGGTCATTTTGGCAGCACGGGTGGGCAATGATCCTTTTGCGGACGTGGCTTTGCGCTATGTGCGCTCGAGCGGGGTGGCTGCCAGTGGTTTACAGGTGGATAGCGAAGCGCTAACCAGCACCATTACCGTGATGCAAACCCCCGACGGACAGCGGGCCATGATCGCCTCGGGCGGGGCCAACCGCAATTTGGACGCTGCCAAGCTGAAAAAGAAAGAGGTGGAAACCGCTGATGCAGTGATTGTTTCGGCCTACAGCTTGATTGGTGGCGCACAGCGCGAATATGCAGTCAAGCTCATGGGCTACGCTAAAAAAGCCGAGCTACCTATTTTTATTGATTTGGGTGCAGGCGCAGTGGGTGCGGCGGGCAGTAAATTGCTGGATTCGGTGATTGGTGCGGATTATTTGCTACTCAACCAACGCGAACTGCTCGCCATCACCGAGCAAGATAATATCTCGGACGCGCTCGAGGGCCTCTACGACAGGGGAACCCGCAAAGTGGTGATCAAGGTGGGGGCGATGGGTTCGATTGTGTGGACACCCGAACACACCGAGCTGATCGAGGCAGTCCCGCTCGAGGAAGACATCGTGGATTCTACGGGTGCGGGCGATACCTTCACTGCTGCATTTGCCCACGCAATTTTGTCGGGGCAAAGTGTGGTGGCTTCGGCGCGGGCTGCCAATGCTGCGGGCGCACTTGCTGCCACCCAAGTGGGCGCACAAACCCGAAATATCACCGTGCAAGACCTCGAGCGGATTGTGCAACCCGTTTGAGTTGGGATTTTTTTGTAGGTTAAAATTTGAGCGGTAGAATTTTGCTGTTTGAATTTTACTGTTTGAATGTTACTGCTCTAAATCTGCATCAAAAATCAAAAAGACAGCCTCGAGGGGCTGCTTTTTTGTGGTTTGAATGCCCTCGCGCTCGAGATTTACTCGAGGTTTATTTAGGTTGAGGTACAAAAAGTTCATCAATTGCCGTAAAACCTGTATATTTCGAGAGAAAGCTCGAGATTTGGCTAAAACCATTGGTAAACAGCAAAAAAGCGGTAATCAACATCAAATACCCGCCAATTTTTTCGATGATCGGGGTGTATTGGTTGAGTTTGCGGCTCGAGCCGAAGAAAAAGGCGAACAGCAAAAAGGGAATGCTGAACCCCAGCACATAGAGCATTAAAAGTGGAATGCCCGCCCCAGGATTTTCTGAAGCAGTGGTCAAAGCCAGCGCCAACATGGGTCCCATGCACGGACTCCAACCTGCCGCAAAAGCCAAACCCACCAAAGCGCTGCCCAGATAACCCACCGGTTTTTGACTGAAATGCACCTTGGCTTCCATCTTTAGAAAAGGAATTTTGAGCCAGCCCAGCGAGCTTAATCCAATGATCAACAGTAAACCCCCGCCCAGATAGCGCACCCACTGGCTGTATTCGGTCAGTAAGCTCGAGATCACATTGGCAAGTGCGCCCAGTGCAATAAAAACCAGACTGAAGCCCAGCAAGAAAGCCACCGAGTGCCGCATGATTTGGTTGCGTTTGTCGCGCTGGTTGAGTTCGCTTGGAGTCATGCCGGTGAGAAAGCCCAAATAAGCGGGCATCATCGGTAAAACGCAAGGCGACAAAATCGACAACAACCCTGCACCAAACACTAAAACAAAGCTGACAGGGGAAATCTCCATATTACTTTTTCATGCTGCTATTGGCCTTAAAGCCCGTTTTGGCAAGGTTCTCGAGCAAGGTGCTATTGCTAATCATGCCCGAAGATTGGGCCACTACTTTGCCTTTGGCATCTAAGAAAATGGTGACGGGTTGCCCGATGACCCGAAATTTGCGGGCGATATCTTCAGATTTATCCAGACCGTCTTTATTCATCAAGAAGGTGAGCGCGGTGTACTTTTTGGCAGCGGGAGAATCTTTGATGTCTTGGGCGGTGTCTGAAGCGCTGATGGTGTAAAAGTTTTTGAAGCCCAAGTTGGTGGCAGTGGTGTTGAGATCGGGGAGTTCGGCTTTGCAGGTCGGACACCAGGTGGCCCAAAAAACCAGTGCCACAGGCTCGCCGCGCAATTTGGCTAGCTCGATGGTTTTACCCATCCCGTCCGCGAGTTTGAAATTGGGGGCCATATCGCCCACGCTCAGGGCTAAAGCGTTGCTCGAGAGGGCTAAGGCGGTGATGAGGATGTTGCGTTGGTAGTTTTTCATATTTAGGATTTCCTTTTTGGGTTAGGCTCGAGGGGTTGGGTGGTTCGTTTTTACGGTGTGGATTGATCTCGAGGGTGGCTTGTGAGCAGCAGGAGAAGATTGGTTTTGAAACCCACCCTCTTTTTTAAAATACCTCTGACCTACCGAAAGTACGCAAACCAAGTCGCTCGAGTTCATTCGGGTTTACGTCTCGGTTCATGTCTCGGGTTTACGTCTCGGGTTTACGTCTCGGGTTCATGCTGGTTTCTCATATGTGCTTTACACTATGTTTCATGTTTCCATTCGACCCATTCAAGAAAAACACCTCGAGCCTACTCTTTTTATTATCCATCACCTATTCGGGAAATGCCTTGGCGCAAAATATGCCCACTGGAGAAGCACTGATTGCAATTACACCTAAAATTACACCTAAAATTACACCTAAAACTGCACCTAAAACTGCACCTAAAACTGCTAAATTTGTGCTTGCCCCCCTCGAGAACTCGGTACGATTGCCCGCTGTTTTGCCCATCGTCATACCTCCAGCAATACCTCCAGCAGTACCTCCAATAATCCCTCCCCTAATCCCTGCTCTGAAACCACTTGATCCAAACCAAAAACAAGTGCTTACTTTTGTTAAACGCCCGCCTCAAATGCAGCAAGCTTGGGTGTTGAGTAATGGACATATTCGGGTGGCTTGGTTGACTGCCAATGTTGCGGATACCGTCAATTATCCTGTGCTAAACACCTTGGCACGGGGCTTGCTCGAGCGGGCTTTTAAAGAACACCCCGAGCTGAGTGAAGTAGACATCAGCATTTATCCGCAAAAAACTGTGCCTTGGAAGGTGGCGACAATCAACCCGCTGTTCACCTTGTCGGTTCCCAAAAATCGCTTGGCCCAAGTGTTGGCTTTGCCGCTTAAACCAAGCTGGGGCGGCTTTTATGACCGGGTGTATTACGCTTTTGAAAGCCCCGTGCGCCAAGCCCCGCTCGAGGGAATTCAAGATGAATCCAGCAGTTCCAGCATTTCGCAGGCTCCCGAAAGCACCATCAATTATCAAGGCACACCGCTCGAGCGCAGTAAGTTGCGGATGCAGCATAAAATTGGCAAGATTATTGGTGGAATTCGCGGCGGTTTATTGGCTCGTGGTACACGGGATGATAATCGTATCGCTTTAACTATAGATGACGGCCCACATCCGATGTACGCGCCGCTTCTACTGGATACCCTCGAGCAGAACCATATCAAAGCCACCTGTTTTATTATTGGACGCAATGCCGAAGCCTATCCCTATTTTGTACGTGATCTGTTGGTTGCGGGTCAAGAGATTGGCAATCATACCTACAATCACCGCCGCCTCAAAGATCTGAGCGCCGAGCAAATTGCTTGGGAAATTCGGGCGGGCAGCGATGCCCTCAAGCGAATTACTGGTCAAAGTCCGCGCTATTTTCGCCCTCCTGGGGGGCATTATGGCACAGTGGCCCTCGAGGAAACCATGAAAAATGGTATGGCCCTCGCGCTATGGACCGACGACCCAGGGGATTTTATCAAAACCATGACCGAGGATAACCTGAAAGTGCGGATGGTGCGAAACCTTAGCCCTGGTGGGATTATTTTGGTTCACGAAAACATCGATAAAACCATCAACTCGATCCCGTATCTGGTGCGAAACGTGGAGAAACGTGGCTGGCAATTGGGCAGTCTGAGTGAAATGTTGGGTCGTCCCGAATTGGGAAAAGTGACTTCCTCGAAGATTCCCTCGAGCGTGCAAGTGGTGGCAAAAAAATAATCTCGAGCTAGCCTCGCTTGGTTCTGTACTCAGCTAAAATAGACTAAAATAAACTAAAATAAA
>JANYFS010000197.1 GCA_025359705.1 Deinococcales bacterium
TTCACCTTTGGGCATGGAGATTTCTGGCAGCTCTACCCGCTTAAAAAGCTGAACAATACGCAGAAACAGGCTCGAGATCAGAATCACATGCTCCACAATTTGGGCCGCTGTCCAAACCCCTTCCCCTCGAGGTTCCAGCCACACGGCTTGCTTTTGGGCGATCACTGCTTCAAAGGCGGCTTTTTCTTGTAACAGCACAGCTTTGGCAACTTCGGGAGTGCTGCCAAATTGCTCAAGCATCTGGTACGCAGCAGCGAGTGAGTCGGGTGGTGGATTGGTCATGGGAAACATTTTAAAACCGACCAGTCGGTTTTAAAAGTCATTGCACTACAATTCCCTCGAGCGGGTGAGGTGGCTCGAAGTTTTTACAGATCAGGTTTAAGAGTTGTGCCGCAAATACTTAGGGTAATGGTTTTTCAAAACACCCTTCACCGCCTTACCCCAGCCCAAATTTAACCCAAAAGTCTGAACCAGAACCCAGCCCTCGAGCGCTCCCGAACCCTCCTCCAGCTCGAGGGTTTCGCCGCGCAAATAGGCGGCAAGGCGCGGATCTATTGGCTCGAGGGTTAGGGTTGGGACGGGGTTGGTTTGGTAAAAGTGAGAAAGGGCGTGGTGTGGCTCCAGTCTGTTGGTTTTTCCCCCTGTTTTAATTTCGGCAAGAGGTGTTCCCAAACGCACCACCTTCAACCGCTCGAGGCTGGGGGTTTGCGGGTCAAAGGTTTGGATTTCGCCCTTGAACACGCTAGCTAATAGGCTGTACTGCTCAATTTTGGGTTCAAACTGGCTTTCAAATTCTTTCCAAAGTTTTTGCATGGGGCGCTCGAGGGGGGTGGGTTCCTCGAGCTTGGGATCATGGGCTTCGCCGTCTTTTTTGTGCAGCAGGGCCATAAAATGCCCTTCACCCTTCAGGTGGTGCGGCATTAAACGGAAACCCGCTTGCAGTGCGCCAAAGCCACGCACAAAGCCCCACTCTGGAGGCGTGGGCGGATGCAACAGTTCAAATTCGGGGTGGCGCTGCAAAAATTCCTCGAGCGCAGTTTCATTTTCCTCGAGCGTAAAAGTGCAAGTGCTGTAGACCATTCGCCCACCTGGGCGCAAGAGTTGGGCCGCCCACTCGAGGATGTCGTGTTGTCTGCGGGCGCAGAGCGCGGGCAGCACAGGTGTCCACTCCAGGGCCGCGTTGGGGTCTTTGCGGAACATCCCTTCACCCGAACAGGGCGCGTCCAACAAAATGGCATCGAAATACGCCCCCCAAGCCTGAGCCAGCCGTGCGGGGTCTTCATTGGTGATTAGGGCAGGCAGGCCCAAACGCTCGAGGTTTTCCGCCAAAATTTTGGCTCGAGGGGCCACAATTTCATTGCAAACCAAAAAGCCTGTACCCCCAGATTTATTTTGCAACAACTGCGCCAAATGGCTGGCCTTGCCCCCAGGTGCCGCGCACAAATCCAAGACTCGAGGGAAATGGGTTTGCAACCACTCCCCACCCCAATCGCCTAGCAGCAACTCGGCGGCAGCCATCGCGGAGGCTTCTTGAATGTAATATGCCCCCGCCGCGTGCAGCGGATGGCTTCCCGCTTTGGCGGTGTGAGACAGATAAAAACCACTGTTGCACCACGATATTTCTTGGAGCGGAACCCCCAACGCTCCCTCGAGCAACTTTTGTGCGCCCACAGGCTCGAGCTTCGGGGTATTCACCCGCAAACTATTGATTCGGGATTCATGCATGGCCTCCAAGAAGGCGGAAAACTCCGCAGCCAGCAGGGTTTGCATTCGCTCGAGGAAGATGGGGGGAAGATTCACAAGAGCATATTTTACCATTAAAAAAAGACGCATCGCTGCGCCTCTCAGATTACTTGGAGCGAACAAGCTCAACACGATCTATACAGGTGAGTAAACAAACTTATCGGAAGTGCCGCCACGCAACACGCTGTCGGTTTGCTTGCCGATATACATGTTTCCAGTTATGGCCTCGAGCGCACCACCCACTGCACCCAGGGTAAATGTACACATACGACTCGAGCCTAGGGCTTCCCCTGCCGAGCAAACGGTTTCTTGGGTTTCCACTACGATATCTTCGCCATCTTGGTACACCTTATCCACCCAAAGCAAACGGGTTCCGTCCGCTCCCAGGGCTTTGGTCAGGGTGCCAGCCATTTGTTCAACAGGAATATTGCTGCCGGTCAAGCC
>JANYFS010000199.1 GCA_025359705.1 Deinococcales bacterium
GAAGTGATCCGCTATCCCAATGTTGCCGAAGCCTTGGCAGTGGTGTCGGGAGCGGTTTAACCTCGAGCCAAACTGTTAGAATTGAAATATGAATATAAAACCTTGGCGAAAGTTTAAAGAGCCTGAATACGATGACATTTGGAATTTATTTTACAGGGCTTTTGATTTTAACCCAAGCATAAAACCCAGTTTGAACAACCCAACATTCAAAGAACCCACACCATCCATTACCTTCAGTTTTCAATACGATATTGAATCTGATATTTTGGATGAATTTCACGAATTGATGTTGGGCTTCATGAAATCATGTGCCAAAACAGATGAAGAAGTTTTGCTTTTAGATTGGCAGCACGAAGGCTATGCTTATGCTCCACATCTATACGACCCAAAAATCCACCCATCCATCAATTTTTTCCCAGATGGAGATTATGCAATTGCCTTATCTCGAGACTGGGATTGGGGAATTTTGGGCCATCCTTGGGAGCAAAGTATCTGTTTTTTTGGCTCAAATCTTATTGAACTTGTGGTGCTGAACCTACCCAAGCTATTTGATAAAATGATTCGTCAAAATGGAGTTCCCATTGAAGGAATTTGATTTAGTTTTGTACTTCAAAATCAGACACTTCCTTAGATTTGGCTCGAGTCCGTCCAATCAATTCATAAACTTTTAATCTATAAATTTGCTATATTCGTTGCACAACAAGCGGTAGGGCAATTCATCTTCTTCGATTTCAGGAAAACGTCCCACTGGCTCGAGGAAAAAGTTGTCGTTGGCATCGTCGTTGACGGTAGAAACCTCGCCCACCAAAACCGCCGACTCGAGGGCGCGGAACTGGTGGTATTGGTATGGCTCGAGGGTGATGCTTTCGCCTGGCTCCAGCACAATAATTCCGCCCATTTTTACCGTTTTGCTAAGGCCATCCACCGAAACCGTGATGTCTTCTGGGGTAATTTCGCCCGCAAGGTTGGCCTGATGCAATACCACCTCGAGCCGCCCACCTGCGCGGTTGATGATGTCTTCGGTTTTGGCTTTGTGAAAGTGGTGCAAGACCAATTGGTCGGGCTGACAAATCAAAATTTTCTCGCAGTAGACTTTGCCCGCGCCCTGTGCCAACTGCTCGAGGGTTCCGTTGCGAAGGGTGAACAGCAATACCCCTTTGTGGGCAAAATCGTCTAGGCCAAAATCGGTGACATCCCAGCCCAAAGCATTTTGCACCACCTCGAGGGCGTTTTGGCCTTGGCTTTGCCAGTGGTGCGGTGTCCACTGAGCAAAAGCGGGCAAGTGAAAGTGATACTGAGCTAAAAACTGCTCGGCTTGACGGATGATCTGGTTGATTTCGCTGCGTTTCATAGTCTCTCGAGTGTACCCTTTTGAGCGGCTTCGTATCGCCAAAATGTTTACCCAAAAATACGAATAAAAAATACGAATAAAAAATACCGACCTCGAGCGAAAATGTCCTAAACTGTTCTGGAGATGCCTGCGCTCGAGATAATTTTGTGAACCCTGCTACGTGTCCCATTTGCCAAACCCCGCTCGAGCCAGAGGCGCATACCTGTCTTGGCTGTGGTTTTGACCTCGAGGTGGCCCATACCACCCTACCACTGCCCAGCACCTTGCATGAAGGACGCTATACCCTCGAGCGCCTGCTAGGACAGGGCGGTTTTGGTCTGACCTACCGCGCACGGGATACTTTACTGAACCGCAATGTGGCCCTCAAAGAATTTTTCCCCGAAGGCTCGAGCCGCGCCACCAAACGGGTGCGCCCACCCAAATTGCTGGGAGCGCTGGGCTTTGCCGAAAGCCGCCAAACCTTCCTCGAGGAAGCAGGAACTTTGGCCCAGTTTAGCCATCCAGGAATTGTGCGGGTCTGGGATGCCTTTTCCGAAAACGATACCGCCTATATGGTCATGGAACTGCTCGAGGGACAAACGCTCGAGGAACGCATTCGGCAACAGGGAAAGCTCAATCACCGCGAGGTTTTGGACTTGGCGCTGCATCTTTTGGATGCGCTGGGTGAGGTTCACGCAGCGGGAATGCTGCACCGCGACATCAAGCCCGACAATATTTTTTTATGTTCAGATGGCAGTGTGGGTAGGCGAATTGTACTGATCGACTTTGGCAGCGCCAGAGCCTTTGCCCAAGGCCAAACCACCACCGTCACCCGTTTGGTAACACAGGGCTACGCTCCCCCCGAGCAATACGCCAGCAAAGCCAAATTTGGCCCCTACACCGATTTTTATGCTTTGGGCGCAACCCTATTTCATGCCCTCTCGAGCGATCTGGCCCCCAGCGCCCCAGACCGCATGATGGGAACGAGTTTGCCTAGTTTGCCCAGCGATACCCTGCCCTTGGGAATGCGTGACCAAGCCCTCCCCATCGAGCGGGCCATCGTCAAGGCGCTTTCCTTGCGGGTGGAAGAACGCCCCCAAAGTGTTGCCGAATTTAAAGCCTTGCTCAATGCGCCCGCTGCTTTTGTGTTTGATACCGCTCGAGTGCCATTCGATCCCCTCGAGGAGATGTGGCCCCGCAAACCATTGCCAGAACCGTATGTGGCAAGTCCTTTGGTGGAAAGTTTAATGG
>JANYFS010000234.1 GCA_025359705.1 Deinococcales bacterium
CCCGTGGGAACCCAAGGCAGCGTGAAAGGGATCAGTCCACTCGAGCTGAAAGAGATTGGTTCGCAGATGATTCTGGCAAATACCTACCATCTGATGCTGCGTCCTGGCGAGGCTTTGGTACAGCAGCACGGCGGTTTGCAGGGTTTTACCGCCTATGCTGGCCCTTTCCTCACCGATTCGGGCGGCTATCAGGTGATGAGCCTGGGGCAAATGCGGAAAATCAGCGAAGCAGGGGTGATTTTTAAAAGCCATATCGACGGTTCCAAGGTGGAACTCAGCCCCGAAAAAGCAATTCAGGTGCAAGAAGCCTTGGGCGCGGATGTGATCATGGCCTTCGACGAATGCCCCCCGCACCCTACCACCCCCGAATACCTGACCAACAGTCTCGAGCGAACTTTGCGCTGGCTCGAGCGCTGTGTTCGGGCCAAAACCAGAGCAGACCAAGCATTGTTTGCCATTGTGCAAGGCGGCATCGACCCTGTGCTTCGCCGCCGTTCGCTCGAGGGAACCTTACCTTTTGCCACCCCAGGCTTTGCCATTGGCGGTTTGGCAGTAGGTGAAAGCAAGCTCGAGATGTATCCAGCAGTGGACTTTACCGTGCAGCACCTGCCCGAAAACAAACCCCGCTACCTGATGGGGGTAGGCCACCCCGACGATCTGGTAATTGCAGTGGGATTGGGCGTAGACATGTTCGATTGCGTCGATCCTACTCGCATTGGACGGCACGGACAGGTTCACACCGACACGGGCCGCCTGAACATGAACAATGCCAAGCACCGTGCCAGTATGGAACCCCTCTCGAGGGATTGCGACTGCTACGCCTGCACCCACTACACCAGAGCCTACCTCGCACACCTGTACCGCGCAGGCGAGATGCTGGCCCAACGCATGTTCTCGCTGCACAATTTGCGCTATTTGCACCGCCTGATGGAACGGGCCAGAAGTGCCATTGCCCAAAACTGCTACCTCGAGTGGGCTACCGATTGGGGCATGACTTTTTATAAGGGGCAACTCCCAGAAGGGTTTGCGGCGGCGCTCGAGCTATTCTGAGTTTGGTGATGGGTGGTTCATGGTTCGTTTTTTATCAAGAAAAACCTCGAGCCACACCCTATTTTTTGTACTCTTGCACCCTCTTACCCTCGAGCGGCCTGCCCCGTGAGCGACCAAGCCCGATAGGTGCTGCTTAAGGTCAAGATAGGTGGCGCAGTTGGGCCAAGACAGCAAGCCGCCCGCCCCCAAATCTCACCCACTCGAGTTTTTACCCTCATCTGCCCGTATACCTCCCTTAACATTGTCTTAACCTAAATAAACAATCGAGCAATCCACATGCGGCCCCAAGCCATGTGGAACAAGCTATTTCCGATTGTCGCGTCCAATTGTGGCAATCATGGATTCTCATGTTGATCTTGACCTATGGCACGGGCTTTCGGTATGATCACCTTGGTCTCAAGTCTTGGATATTCTCATGGTGGTTTCATCCCTTACAGGAATACCTCAGAGAACACCATTGCACTGAGCAACCTAACGCTTCGCGCAGGGTGTGGTGAGTCATCTTTGGGAGAGGAAACCCGGCAACTCGCCCCGTCTACATCATCAAAACCTTGCACTGCGCCAAGTAATTAGGAACCTCTAGGGGGGTACGAATGAAATTTAAAGCTGTACTCGTTCTCACAGCCGCACTATCTTTTGGCGGCGCATTGGCACAAACTGCCATGGCTCCAGCACCCGTAGCCCCAGCCCTCACCGACGTTCCCGCAGGCCACTGGGCCAAAGATGCCGTTGACCTGTTGGTCTCTAAGGGCATCATCATTGGTTTTCCAGATGGTACCTTCCGTGGTAGCGAAACATTAACCCGTTATCAAGCCGCCCTGATGATCCAGCGCTTGTTGGACATGATGGCGACCAACCAAGCCCCCGTCATGAACCCCGAAGAACTCGACACCATCCGCAATGCGGTACAAGAGCTGGCCTCCGACTTGGCTGCTTTGGGTGTGCGGGTTTCCGACCTCGAGGATAAAGCCGTTTCACAAGACGACTTTGCCACTTTGCAAGACACCGTTAGTGGCTTCGACAGCACGGTCAGCGACTTGTCCGCTCAAATGGATACCAAAGCCGCTCAAGACGACTTGGATGCACTAAGCGCTCGAGTGGACGATTTGGAAGGCCAAGTCAGCGATGCTGCGGCCTCTATGGAAGAACTGTCCGCCACGGTCAGCGACTTGGGTAGCCAAGTTGGGGACTTGTCGGGCCGCGTAGACGACCTCGAGGCTGGTTTGGGCGATGCCCAGGCAGGTTTGGAAGAAGTTCAAGGCAACTTGGCAACTGCCCAAGAAAGCATCGATGGCTTGACCGCCACCACCGAAGAACTGCAAGCTGCCATCGACGAACTCAGTGGCACACTCGAGGAAACCACTGCTACCGCAGCGGACGCTTTGAGCCAAGCTGAAGAATTGCAAAGCAAGTACGACGAAATTTCGGGTAGCTTTGCCGATTTGAGCAGTATGGTTGATGACAACACTGCTTCCATCGAAGCCAACGCTGCTGGAATTGCTGACAATGCTGCCGCAATTGCCGACTTGACCAGTGTAGTTGAAGACTTGAGCGGTGTGGTCGACGACAACACCGCCGCAATTGCCGACTTGAGCAGTGCAATTGATGATAACACTGCCTCCATCGAAGCCAACGCTGCTGGAATTGCTGACAATGCTGCCGCGATTGCCGACTTGACCAGTGTAGTTGAAGACTTGAGTGGTGTGGTCGACGATAACACCGCAGCAATTGCCGACAACACCTCCGCAATTGCTGACTTGTTGGCTGCCATTGACGATGCAAATGCCGCAATCGAAGACAACGCCGCCGCAATTGCCGACAACACCGCCGCCGATGAAGAATTGATGGCCCGTGTAGACGAACTCGAGGCTGGCTTGGGCGACTTGGCTGCTGCTGTCGAAGACAACACCTCCTCGATCACTTCGCTCAACGACCTGACCGTTTTGCTGAACCAAGACATCTTGGATTTGCAAGACCAAGTTTCCTCGGTCTTGGCCCGTATGGACGATACCGATGCTGCCAACACCGTCAAGTTTGACGACCTAAGCGGCATGATCGCCGATGTGGATAGCCGTTTGAGCGACCTCAGCGACGATGTGGATTCGCGCTTCGACGCAGTTTCTGCCGACATTGATGACCTGCGTGCCTACGATTCCGTTTTGCGTGCCGATTTGGACACCACCATTGGTCGCGTCACGGTTCTCGAGAAGGGCTTGGTTGATGTGAACGCTCGAGTGGATGGGGTTACTACCCGCGTTGCCACCCTCGAGCAAGACTACGGCTTTACCGTTAGCGGTAGCTTAGGCTTCAACTACTACATGTCCGCCCTCAGTGGTCGTGACTTTGACATTGACCGCATTATTCCTGGTAGCCGCTTAAGCACAGGTAATTCAACCGATGGTGATGGTAAAGATAACGGTGCAACACCAGTTGACTTTAACGATTTGGGCCGTCCTGGAACCGTAACAGGTACTAGCCCTCAACAAATTGGTACTACCACTGGTCTTAATGGATTTGCCTCTGGTAAGTATACCTTTGTTGTTCAATATACAGATGCTCAAAAAGTAGTTCAAACGATCAATGTTGTTCAAGCT
>JANYFS010000282.1 GCA_025359705.1 Deinococcales bacterium
GCACAACTGTAGTGCAAGTTATTCTTTTTTAGGAGGTTCAAGGCTTATGGCACAACACCGTGTACTGGGTATGATTTTGGCAGGAGGACAAGGAACGCGCTTGTCCCCACTCACCTCGAAACGCTCCAAGCCCGCCGTTCCCTTTGGTGCCAAGTACCGAATTATCGACTTCGCACTCAATAATTTCATCAACTCGGGGATTTATGGTATCTATGTGCTGACCCAGTACAAGGCCCAAAGTTTGACCGAGCATATCCAGCGTGGCTGGCGCTTTGGTACTTTTTTCTCCGACTATTTCATCACTTTGGTTCCTGCACAAATGTACCGCTACGAAGAGCTTGGCCCAGTGTGGTACCGTGGAACCTCCGATGCGGTTTATCAAAACATGCACTTGGTAGACAATTTTGATGCCGATTATGTAGCCATCTTCAGTGGTGATCATATCTACAAAATGAACGTCCAACACATGCTCGAGCGCCATATCGAATCCAAGGCCGATGTCAGCATCGCTGCCTACCCTACCCCCATCGCAGAAGCCAGCCGTTTTGGTATTTTGCAAGTGGATGACCGCCTGCGGATCACCGAATTCCAAGAAAAACCCAAAGATCCCAAAGGAATGCCTGGCAATCCAAGCATGGCCCTTGCCAGCATGGGTAACTATATTTTTTCGCGCAAAGCCCTCGAGGAATTGCTCTATAGCGCGGCAAAAGAAGAGGATGCTTTCGACTTTGGACAACATATCTTGCCGCACGCCCTGAAAGATGGCTACCAAATGTATGCCTACGACTTTTCCAAAAATCCCATCCCAGGGCAAGAAGGCGACAACACCTATTGGCGCGATGTGGGAACTTTGGACGCTTACTACGATGCCAATATGGATTTGGTCTCGGTCAAGCCCGAATTCGATTTGTATAACCCCGAGTGGTCGCTGCGTACTGCCACCGAGTTCAGCCCGCCCGACAAATTTGTTCACGAAACTGGAAACCGCACTGGGCAAGCCTTCAACAGCATTTTGGCAGGCGGGGTGATTGTTTCGGGAGGCACCGTTCGCAGCAGTGTATTGTCGCGCCGCGTGCGGGTCAATAGTTATTCCACTGTTACCCGCAGTGTTATTTTGGATGATTGCGAAATTGGTCGGCATTGTGTGATTCAAAACGCGATCATTGATAAAGATGTGATTGTACCACCAGGTACGCAAATTGGTGTGGATCAGGAGCAAGATCGCGCTCGAGGGTTTACCATTACCGAAAACGGCATTGTCGTGGTTCCCAAGTCCTATAGCTTCTAAAATTTGTTTAAAGGTATCAAAGCCCTCTCGAGTTTGAGAGGGCTTTTTGTGTATCGATTTACTTGGCCCGAGTGTGCTAAGTTCCTCCCCGCTATGTTTCAGATATTCTCGCAAAGCTCGAAATCTTCCACGTCGCTGATAGGAACTTCCTGTCCCTACTCCCGTTGGTCGCTGTCAGATTTAGAAAGTCTCTAAATCTGACATGGGAGGTACTTAGAAAAGTGATCCTTGTACTTTGTCCTCGAGCGTACCTTTTAACAATCCTAGCACCTTATGATCGAGTGTCGCCAAAGCATAATTCGCCACCCTCGAGCGCGTCAGTATAGAACCTTCATCATTCCCAAGGTAAACATGCAACTCGAGCAAACGGTGGGTAAAACGGTGCTGGATTGTACCTAAATACGTACTCGAGGTGATATTTAAGCGCCTAGATAACCGCTCGAGGGCCAATTCTTGATTTTCTTGATTTTCTTGATTTTCTTTAAGTTCTTTAAGTTCTTTAAGTTCTTTAAATTCTTGGGGGGGTTCAAAAGGCTCGAGGGGTAAACCCATCAAACCCGCGAGTAATCCTGTTTTGGGCCGCTGCTCGAGGTAAACGTGCTGGCTATCGCCAATAATTAGGGCCACTGCATAAATTTCTTTAACCGCCGCTCTGGTTTTGGCTGCGGGGAAATCTTGGGGTTGACCTGTTTTGAACGCCAGGCAATTTTGCTGTACCGGACAGGCTGAACAGCGCGGATTTTTGGGGCTGCACACCACTGCGCCCAGCTCCATCACCGCTTGATTCCAAATACCTGGCTGGTTGCGCTCGAGCAAGGTATCCGCCCACGTTTGCAATTCTGCACTCGAGGGGTTTTTTTGAGCCAAAAGCCGCCCCAAAACCCGCCGTACATTGCCATCCACTACTGCGTGAGGCAAATTATAGGCAATCGAGGCCACCGCCGCCGCCGTATATGACCCCACTCCAGGCAGCTCGAGCCAGTCCGCATAACTTTTGGGGAAACCGTGTTCGGCAACCTGCTGGGCCGCACGCTGAAAATTTCGCGCCCGAGCATAGTATCCGCAGCCTTCCCAGGCTTTGAGTACATCGGCTTGCGGGGCAACTGCCAAATCTTGAATGCTAGGAAACCGCTCGAGGAACCGCAGGTAATAGGGCAAACCGGTTGCCACTTGGGTTTGTTGCAGCAGCACTTCAGAGAGCCAAATACGGTATGGGTCGCGGCTTGCTCGCCACGGTAAAGGGCGCTGGTTTTGCGTGTACCACTGTAAAAGCTGGTCTTGGAGCTGTTCCAATTGCTGAAGTTCCCATACCACCGAGAGAGTATACTCGAGGTAGAACCATTTCAACCTTCAAAAATCACCCAATCACATATCCCCGAACACATCCCACCCAATCACATCTACAGGAGGCTCCGCCATGATCGGCGACATTCAGGATCGCCCCAGTGCCATCAAAACCGAAAACAGCTACAGCACCAACTCTGCCAATGCGCTGATTCACTTGTACCGCGCCGAAGTGGGCAAGTTGACCGCCTACCGCTCGAGGCTGGACACCACCACCAATTGGGCGGTGGTCACCACCGCAGGTTTGGCAAGTTTTGCCTTCTCCAACGACGATTCTAACCATATGGTGCTGATTTTTTCGATGGTGGTGAATTATTATTTTTTGTACCTCGAGGCACGGCGCTTTCGCAACTACGAAATCGTGCATCACCGGGTTCGCATTATGGAGCGGTTTTTTTATCCCGCCATGTTGGGTGAAAATGTGGACGGCTCGTGGCATCAGATTTTGCTAGGCGAACTCGAGAAGCCGCACAGCCCCCTGACTCGAGCCGAAAGCATGGGCTGGCGCTTACGCCGCAACTATATTTGGATTTATTTGGGGGTTTTGTTGGCCTGGGTAGTCAAATTCGACTCCGCTCGAGTGCCAAACTTACCCTACACCATCCAAGAACACCTTCAATTGGCTGCGGTTGGTCGCTTTCCTGGCTGGTTGGTGATCACTTTGGTGACTTTGTTTTATATCTCCATTATTCGCACTTCCATTCGGGCTACACGAAATTATCCGCTCGAGAATGATTGAGGGTAAAAGCGTAAAAATAAATTAACTCATCCTTTTTTACACTCAAAAACAATCTTTTTTGATTTATATCCTTTGATTACACCATTAAAAGCCGATCAATTCTCAACAATAAAGGGAAACAACAGGCTCGAGGCAATCACATACATCAGATCGAATCCAAATAAGAGTGCGACCCAAGTTAGGGCTTCGCTGATATTTCCACCCGTTGCCAAGATACTGGTGGCATTCACGGCCCCCAAAACCACAGGAACCAATACCGGAAACATTAAAATGGGGAGTAAGGCTTCTTTGGCTCGCAGGCTCGAGGTGAGGGCGGCGTAAAAAGTGGAGACGATGGAAAACCCGAGTACGCCTAAAAAAAGCGTTAATAGGTAGCATAAAAAGCCCAATATTCCGCTCGAGGTAGGGAAGAAATTATACATCACCCAAGCAATCGGGCTGGCAATTAAACTGAGGGCCAACATCAAGATGAAATTGGCTAGGGTTTTGCCCAAATAGATTCGCTCGAGCGGGACAGGATAGAGTAGTAATCCCTCGAGCGCTTCACTTTCCGCTTCGCTGGCCCACGCTCGCCCCGAGGCCAGCACCGAGGAAAATGCGATGGCAGTCCAGAGGATTCCTGGGCCTGCCAAAACCAAAACTTTGCTCTCTTTGCCCAAAGCAAAACCCAAAATCAGCATGACCAAGGCCGAGAAAAAAAGCGTGCTGGATAACACATCGCGGGATCTCCCCTCGAGCCTTAAATCTTTGAGCATCACCGTAAAAATGGTTTTCATATTATTTTTCGCATGTCTTCGAGTTCATAGTAGGGTTCATATTACCTGCAAAACCCCACCCTCGAGCGTGCCACTACAAGTTCCCAGATTGTGGGTCAGTTCGGGTTCGTGGCTCGAGATAATTAGGGTTCGGCCCAATTCGCGTTGCTCGAGCAAGAGGTTTTGCACCAGTTTTTTGCCCTCGAGGTCGAGGTTAGCAAAGGGTTCGTCGATCAAAACCACGGGGCTAGGGATCAAGAGCATTCGGGCCAGCATGGTGCGTTTTCGCATTCCCGCACTCAGTTGCCGAATCCGTTTGTGTTGGGCCTCATGCATCGAAACCCGCTCGAGGGCCGCTTGTATTCCACTTTTTTGGGCTTGCGGAAACCACTTAAATGCCCCTGAATTTGGAACCATGTCTAAGGCAAACTCGAGGTTTTCCCGCACGGTCAGGTCGGCATACAGTGCGTGCTGGTGGCCCATCAGATGGATATGTTGGCGCACCGCCAAGCTATCGCGTAAGTCGAAGCCAAACACCCGTCCCTCGCCTTTGCTGGGCGAGGTAGCCCCTGCCAGCACCCGCAGCAAGGTGGTTTTTCCCGAACCGTTGGCCCCATACAGCACCAAACACCCGCCCACCTCGAGGTCGAAGGAGGCATCTTTTAGCACCCACTGTTGGGCAAAACGTTTGGCAATCTGGCGTAGCTCGAGGGCGTTCAAAGGGGGAAGCTCCTGGGGGTAGGTGTTTTTCGTTGTCCTGATATGATTTTGCTTTTTCCTAAGCGAGCTAAAGAAAAAGGGATGAGCAGAAGTGCGGATCATTCAATGTGTCTTGCTGAATATAAGCAAAAAAATAGTGCCGCCACCAGTATACCGCGCCCAACAACCTTACCAATTTAACCTCGAGCCGACGGGTATCGGGTTAATACCCCTCTTGCGCCCAAGCCTAAAATTGTGTACCCTCTAGGGCGGTAATCCCATAACGGGCCGACCCAAGACAGCAGGTGGTTGCGAATGCGTAACCTTAAATTCCTGCCGAGGCGCTAGCAGGGAAGCGTTTTGAAAGCTTTATTCAGGTATCCCGAAACCCAAATCTCAACCCCCTCGAGGTGTAAACCACACCGCTCGAGTGCGGGTAGGAGGAGATTGTGGCGAATCCACG
>JANYFS010000334.1 GCA_025359705.1 Deinococcales bacterium
GCTGGTGGCGGAACTGCACGATGTTTTTGCAGAAATTGAAGATTTCGGATTGGCTCTCAAGCAAGCCCCAATCCAACCAATTGTCCAGGTTATCGTGACAGTAGGTGTTGTTATTGCCGTGCTGGGTGCGGCCCATCTCGTCGCCCATCAGCAGCATCGGGATGCCTTGGCTGGTAAACAGCATGGTCAGGGCGTTTTTGATTTGCCGCCTACGCAGGGCATTGATGGCGGGATCTTCGGTTTCACCCTCGGCCCCGCAGTTCCACGATTCGTTGTCGTTGGCCCCATCGTTGTTGTTTTCACCGTTGGCAAAGTTGTGCTTTTGGTTATAGCTTACCATGTCGCGCAGCGAAAAACCGTCGTGGGCGGTAATAAAGTTGACGCTGGCGGTGGCTCCGCGCATTCCGTACAGATCAGGTGAACCCTGCATCCGTTGGGACATATCGCCCGCTACCGCTTCGCCCTTCAAGAATTTACGCACGGTGTCGCGGAATTTGCCGTTCCACTCACCCCAACGCCCATAAGCAGGAAAGCTGCCCACTTGGTAGAGGCCGCCTGCGTCCCAGGCTTCGGCAATCAGTTTGGTGCGGGCCAAAATCGGATCGGCAGCCAAACTCTCCAGCAGCGGCGGGTTGGAAAGCGGGGTTCCATCTTGGGCGCGGCCCAAAATTGCCGCCAAATCGAAGCGGAAACCGTCGATATGGTATTCGGAAACCCAGTAACGCAGGCAATCCAACACCATCCCGCGCACCACAGGGTGATTGCAGTTCAGGGTGTTGCCCGTTCCCGAAAAGTTAAAGTAGTAACCTTCGGGGGTCAACATGTAATAGGTCTGGTTGTCCAGACCCCTAAAGCTGATGGTGGGGCCGCGCTGATCGCCTTCGGCGGTGTGGTTGAATACCACGTCCAGAATCACCTCGATGCCGAGTTTGTGTGCGGCCTTGACCAAGGCTTTCAGTTCGTCTACCTGCATTCCGCGCTTGCCTGTGGCGGCATAACCCGCTTTGGGCGCGAAAAAGTTGACTGTACTGTATCCCCAGTAGTTCAGGTGATCCACTTTTCCGGTCTCAGGGTCGGTGTGGGAATGCTCGAATTCGTCGAACTCGAAGATCGGCAACAGCTCGAGGGCGTTAATTCCCAGTTCTTTGAGGTAAGGCAGTTTTTCGCGCAAACCGGTAAAGGTTCCAGGAAAACGCACACCGCTCGAGGGGTGTTTGGTAAAGCCGCGCAAGTGGGCCTCGTAGACCACCCAGTCTTCACTGGGCAAGCCCAAGGGGGTGTCACCTTCCCAATCGAAATCGTCGAAGGCAATGCGGGCGCGGTGCGGGAAGGGGTCGTTCCAATCGGGAGTGACCCCCCAAACATCGCGCCCACTAACCACTTTGGCATACGGGTCGAGCAGCACTTTGCTGGTATCGAAACGGTGGCCCACTGTGGGGTTGAAGGGGCCATCCATGCGGTAGCCATACTCGAGGGTTTCGGGATCCAAATCAAACACGATCATGGCGTACACATTGCCCACCCGAAATTCTTCGGGGAAGGGAATTTCCACCATTGGCACGTTTTCGCCTTTGTTGTACAGCACCAAGCTACAGCTCGAGGCGTGGCTCGAGTACACACTAAAGTTGATCCCGTTGGGAACTAAGGTTGCCCCAAAGGGCAAAGCCCGCCCAGGCCGCATTCGGTAGCCCTGATGCTCGTGGGTAGGGTAAAAGTCGATGCGGCTCGCCTCGAGGTTAAAGCTAGGAGCAGGGGTTGCAGGGGTGACCGCAACAACAGGTGCGACAGATACAGGAGTCAAATCCACCGCGCTCATGGTGTCCATATGGCCCCCGCTGGGGATTCCCGCGTATTCTTCGGGCGAAAGTCCATCTGCGGGGTCAAGTGCCTGAGAAACGCTCGAGGTGACTTCTGGGGCCACCACTACGCCCGTACCCTCATTCGAGACTGCGCTGAGGTCGTCGATTTGGCTCGAGGTGGGAATCCCCGCGCTTTCTTCGCTCGAGAGGGTTTCCACTTCCTCTACTGCTTCAAATTCAACTACTTCAACCACCTCGATCACTTCAATAACAGGCTCGAGGGCTTCAACTTCAACTAGTTCAACTTCGACAACTGCTTCAACAGGCTCGGGAACTTCAACTAATTCAACAGCTTCAACTTCAATAACTTCAACAAACTCTACTTCAACAACTTCGATCACTTCAACAACTTCGATCACTTCAACAACAGGCTCGAGGGCAACCACTTCAGGTTTAACCGCTTTTTTACTGGCTGCTCGAGGCTTTTTCACAGTTTCGCTTGATTCTGTTTCAGCTTTCGCTTTCCCAGTGGTTTTCCCAGTAGTTTTCTTGGCGGTCATGCCAATGCCTCGAGGCCGCTGGCAACATCATTTGCCACCACAAAATAATCCAAAAATCCTGTGGCTTCCATGGTGTCGGAAATATCTTCGGACAGCCCCGACAAAGCAATTTTGCTGCCCTTGCCTTGAGCTTGGCGGTAGATCAGCAACAAGGTGCGTAACCCTGCGCTGGACATATACGGAACTTGAGTCAGATCGACCAGCATTTTGCCGCCCTCGGGGATCAAAGGCAAGACTTCTTGCTGCACCTGTGCGGCGGTTTTACCGTCCACATCTCCCTCGAGCGTTACCAGAACCACATCATTTTGCGTACTCGAGCTTATTTTCATGGGTTCACCTTATGGGTTATTAGTGAGAACATACCGTATTGAAGCATTCGGAGGGATGTGGGCGAGCCAGCGGCCCGCCCCTACGAAAGATTTTTTATCTTTTATCATTCGTAGGGGTTGTTCCCGAAGGACTGCGTAGCACGCGTGTCTTGGACAAAGCGGCACGCCACGCGGCCTGTCCGCTGCCTGACCCTAAAAACCGCCCGTAGAGCGCCATCAACAAAAATTCGCCCTCGTATATAACATGATCACGTTTTCGTGTTACAAAACCAAAACGGGAACACAACCAAATCCTAACCGAATCTTACTCGCGGGGCTGGAGGGTGACTTTAACTTTGACCCGCACATCGGTTACGGGCAGGGTCACGGTCAGGCCCACCGCATCAAAGTCGGTGTAGGCTTCGCCGTCAATTTCCACGCTCGAGATGGTAATGGCTCCCTCGGGCAAGATATCGGGAGAAACCCGCAGAATATTGTCTTTGAAGCCGCCTGGCATGGGCTTGAAGTAGAAATCCATTGGCTTTTTGAAGATCAGCAAGTTGTTGTAGATTGCCGACAAATAGCACAATTCCGAGGAGTGGTACATGCTCATCGAGTGGCTGCCCTTGAAGCGCTCGGTTCCTAGCAAATAGGGCATTCCGTTGGCAAAGGTATTGAAGTAAACCGCTCCATCGTCGTGATCGAGGAACCAAGCATTATAGAAACTCTGAGACTCGCGGGCCAAACGCAAGTATTCCGCGTCGCCCAAAACCCCATTCATGATCAAATAAGCCAAAATGCCTTGCTCTTGTTGCCACCAGGCTTTGCGGTCGTGGAAGGCGTAGCGGTAGCGGTCTTGATCGTCGTGCTTGGAGCGCTCCATCACATCGTACCAGCCGCCGTGCTGGGTGTCGCCGCCCACTTTGGGCATCTCGGCGGCAATTTTGCGGGCCAGGGTTTCGTATTCGGGTTTGGGCATCATGCCGTACATCCGCATCAGGTTCCAGGCAATTTTCAGGTTATGCCCCACCACGCCCCGGTTTTGCTGCCACATATGCTGGCGATCAGGTGCCCAGTCTTCAAAGAATTTCTCTTGGACAAAGGGACTGTTGTCGTAGTCGGGGAAATGCTCGGTGATGGTGTCAAAGGTTCCCTCGAGGAATTTGGTAAAGCGGGCATCGCCGGTTGCCAAAACCAAGTTGATCAGGTAAGCGGGGGCATGGTCGCCCACCGAGTTCCAGTTTTTCTTGCCTTTGTTCGCGCCCAAAGAATCCGACAAGGGATCGAGGGTGATCGGGTCGAGGTGCGAATAATAACCGCCGCGCTCTTTGTCCAAGAAGTAACGGTCAAACAAATCGATGGTCAATTCGGCATCCTTGAGAATGCGCGGGTCGCCGGTCACACGGTAGGTTTGGATCGGGCCAGCCAAGGCGTAAATTTGCTCGTAGGCAGGCACTGCGTCGAAATCGTCACCAAATTCGGAGGTGAACAGTTTTTCTTCGCGGTCTCCGTTGATTTTGACCCCGTGATACCAGTACACGATGTTCTCGTCGCGGTCAAAAAAGCGCATGTGACCGCGCAGGTACTCGGTACCTTTTTCGGCAACTGCCAAGAAATCCTCGTCTCCTGTCAGCATATAGGCGCTGGCGAAGCCGTAGACCAGCCTCGAGATGGTGTCGGTTTCTTGGATGTAGTTGTCTTGCGAACGCTCACCCGCCAAATTGATGGTGGTGCGGTAGTCTTTGTAATCAATTTCGCCCTTACCAAACTGGGCTTTGCGGTAAAAGCGAGCAATCTGCTCGAGCTGTTTGGTCCACCAGTCTTGTTTCTCGAAGCGGAACTCGCCATTTTTGCGGCCCACAAACAAAATAAACTGCACTTCAAAGGCCAAGCCCTTGGTTTCGGGATAGTAGACCCCGTAGGCATACAAATAACGACCCACCTCGAGCATCGAGGCAATTTGACCGGTGGCATCCAAATACGGCTCGCCCAAGTTCCGCATCAGGTAGGCATAGCTCTGATCCTTGAGGGTGGCGGTAAACTCGCGCCCATCGGTGGTTTTTAGGCCAAACTGACGGGTGGCGGGGTCGAAGGAGGTGACATATCCCGCAATGGTATCGGAGAAGGTGAAGTTGAGGGTATTGACGGCATCGCCCTGCTGTACAGATAGGTCTACTTGGGTCATGAAAACTCCTGTGGGTCAGAAATTTGGGAGGGTACTGGAAGACTCGAGCGGAACTGGGGTCTATCTTACACTCAATTGTCCACTCGAGCGGGATCAAGCCAAAAAATCAAGCTCGAGGGATCAGGGAATCACCCCCTCGAGCGCCAACCTTGCACAACTCAAACCTTGCATACTCAACTTGTGGAACGTGTGGTACGGAACTCAGTCATAAGCTCAATCTGTCATGGTTTTAAAACCACACCGTTGGGTTTGAAATACACAGTACACACAGAGGCGTAACACAAACGTAAAAGTGCGTAACACAAACGTAAAAATTGCGTAAAAGTGTGTCCTGCACTCGAGCATTATCCCTAAAAAATCCCAAAATCTTCTGAAATTCCCTCAAGGGGTTAAAATCAAACTCGAGGGATCTGTAACCTTGTGTTGCAAAACAGCCTATTCGTCGTGGTATCCCTGACTGATTTCTACAATCGTGCCGTCGGGATCCTCGAGCCATACGGTTTTCCAACCTGGAATAAAGGCATCAAACTCGAGCGGGCCAAGGGTAATTTTTGCCGCATCGCCCATTGCCGCCAGCAGCGCGTCCACGCTGTCCACTTGAAAAGCCAAGTGGCGAAGCATCCCAATAGCGTGATGTCCGTCTGGGAAGAGCCGAGTTACGGAGATGTCCGAATCAAACAACTCGAGGTGAATGTCGTCGCGCTTGATGAAAACGATTTTTTGGCCCCCCTCGAGCGGTAAGACTCGAGCCACCGAAAAGCCAAAATGCTGGAGGTAAAAGGCTTGGGTTACGTCAAGGTCGCGGCAATTCAGGGCCACATGCGAAAATTTCACGCGCTGCCCTCGAGATTTTGGGCCTCGAGATTATTAATCAACCGCTCGATGATGGCCCGTGCAAAGGCCGCATGGTGGCCCCCAGTGCGCCCCGTGATCAAGTCGCCGTCTTCCACCACATCGGCATCTACATAAACCGCGCCCATATTGTTGGCATCGGCATAGAGATTGTTGTGGGTGGTCAGTTTGCGGCCCTTGACCAAATCGGGAGCCCAAGCCATCAACCACAGGCCGTGACAGATAATGCCTTTGATCACGGTTGGTTCGGCAAAAGCGCGGCGCACAAATTCCACCGCGCTCGAGGGCTGAGTTACATCGGAGGTGTAGCGCAAACGATCCGAAACAATGCCCGAAGGCACGATCACGGCGGCGTATTCACGCAGGGTTTCGTCGGACATATCCTCGAAGGATTTATCCACATAAAAAGGCATCTGATTTTCGTGACCCTTGAAGGTCAACCCTGGTTGGCCCCACAGCTTGGTCAAAAAGTGAACTTCTGCGCCTTCTTCGGCAAAGCGGCTTTTGTAGTACAAAATTTCGGGTTCGTAAAAGTCGGATTCCATCAGTACCGCAATTTTCTTTCCACTAAGTTTCAAGCGTCACCTCCTGTTTGATCTGCCTGTTGTTTTGCCAGTTGATCTACCCGTGCGCCTTTGATCAAGTCAGCACACTTCTCCGCAATCATTAAAATCCCAGCATGACAGTTGCCAGACGGTACGGCGGGCATCACCGAAGCGTCGGCAATCCGCAGCCCCTCGAGGCCATGTACCCGCAGGTGCGGGTCTACCACTGCCATGCTGTCCAGGCCCATCTTGCAAGAGCCTGCTTGGTGGTGGTAGCTGTCAGCACTCGAGCGCACAAATTCGCGGATTTGGTCGTCAGTTTTGATGTCTGGGCCAGGCATCACTTCATTTTTGACCCACGGCGCAAAGGCTTGGGTGGCAAACAGATCCCTCGAGAGCTTAACCGCCTGTACCATGCGCTCGAGGTCGGATTCCACCCCCATATAGTTGGGGTTGACCAGTGGATGTGCCAGAGGGTCGCTGGAGGCCAGACGAATCCAACCCCTCGAGAGTGGACGCACCACTCCAGGCAAAATGCTGATGCTGTTGGGATGGTTTTGACCCACAATAATGTTGAAAGGAACGTGGACAAAGGCAATTTGCAAATCGGGCGCAGCCCAACCTGGATCGGATTTGAGGAACAAGGCCGATTCGGAGAGGTTTTGCTTGCCCGCAGGAACCGCCGTGCCGCACTCGTTGATCACCCCAGTCAAAACATGGTTGTGAAAATTCTCGCCCACGCCAGGCAAGTCGTGCAGCACTTCAATGCCGTGTGCGCGTAAATCTGTGGCGTTGCCAATCCCCGAAAGCATCAGCAGTTTGGGGGATTCGATGGCTCCACCGCACACCACCACTTCCCCGCGTGCAAAGGCTTTGACTTCTTGCCCACCCTGCATATAGGCCACGCCAATGCAGCGCTTACCTTCAAAGAGCAACCGTGTGGCGGGCGCTCCCGTTTGCAGGGTCAAATTGGGCCGCTCGAGGGCAGGAAGCAAATAGGCCGAGGCCGCACTGTGCCGTTTGCCATCTTTGATGTTGACATGGTGCCAACCCGCGCCTTCCATCTGGGGGCCGTTGAAATCGTCGGTGTGGGGGTGGCCCAGCTCGAGGGCCGCATCAATAAAGGCCTGTGACGTGGGGTTGGGGTCATGCAGGCCCGCATTTTGCACCGAAATCATTCCGCCGTGACCTGCCCAAGGGCTGGTGTTGTCCTCTTGATCCTCGAGCTTTTTGAAATACGGCAAAACATCGCTGTAACCCCA
>JANYFS010000367.1 GCA_025359705.1 Deinococcales bacterium
ACGGAAATAAGTGTGCTACCTTTATTTTTAACCAGATGATTCGCTGCCAAATTCATTTTGGTGGCCCTTTTTACCACTCCAACAAACAATTTCAAAAAGAGATGGTCTTTAACTTCAGCAAAGACAGCATCACCAAAGCCATCCGTTTGATTCAACAGGTGTTTTCTGGAGTAAAGCGTTGGTTTGGTACCGTCGGTAGGTGTTTACGCATCTCCCATTATTCCCTAGACCTCGAGCAGATCAAACAGGTGTTAAGGGAACGGGGCTTACCCGACTATTTGGACAAAAGTGACCAGAATTATCCCTTTACCCCAGTCCAAAGTGTGGGAAGTGGGGTCAAAAAATACCGCAAGATGAAACAGGACTCCTCACCTAGTCCCGTCTTGGCCCAAAAACGTCACCCTCGAGGGGAAGAAGCACCTGTTGTTCCTTCCGTATCAAACGTTCCTTCCGTTCCCATAGAACCCCCCATTCCAGTAGCTCCCCAGCTCGCGAACCTATCCAGTACCCTAGCCTCGAGCTATGCTTGGAAAATCCTATGCTCGAGGTTCCCCAGCCAAATCACCCCCCTACTGGCGGAATTCTTGCAGAAGAAAATCACAGCACATGGTTTAAGTTTGCTCGATCAATTTGTCTATGCCATAGAACAAAAACTCGAGCGTGGTAACAAAATCTCTGCCATCCTTAGTTATTTGCAAGGCTGCTACACCCACTCGAGCCAAACCCAATCTCAATCTTTTGGACAAAACACCTCGCTCTCAAGCATTACCTCGAGCCTGACCCAAATCACACATAAACCCAATCCAGAAGATTTAAGCCTACCTCCAGGACTCGAGATAGACGCTTTATGGGAACTTGAGGGAGCAATCTATACGGTTTGGAATATCGCAGGTCGCTTTATCACGCTTGAGGATAAAAGTGGAGTGCGTAAATCCTTTCCCCTCGAGCAGGTGAAAAAAGGTCAGATGTTTCAACCTTTGATTCAATAGTCCCTCGAGTGGTATAAAAGTTGTTTTTTGATCTCAAGTGTCTTGACCCTAAAGCAGCACCTCACGGGCTGGGCCGCTGTCTTGGCCCAACTGCGCGGGCCGCTGGGGTCACTGCTTAAAAACACGTCCATATCTGTCTAGACAACCACCCCAAAAAGCTCGAGGGGCGCATCTTTTTGGGAATTATCCCCTCTTTGTTCTCTTTTTGGAATCTTTTGTTTTTGTTTTGTAATTTTTTATACAAAAAAAGACAACAACGACCTTGTTGTTGAATTGATTTTTCAAATAGATGGTTAAAGATTGATATATAGGGGCTGAAAACGGCAAATAGGAGGGGGTGAGATCGGCAGGTAAGAGGCGAGGAGAAGGCCACTGTGTCTGACTCGAGGTTTTTGAGTAAGTGCTCGAGGTGTTAAGGAGGAAATACAAGGAGTGAGCAAAAAGGGGATTTTACCCCTCGAGAAACACTGCTTGTCTAGACTTATTTAACTCGAGATTTGCTCATTGTACCTCTCATGAGGCACTCTGTTAAAGATATGAGAAAAATGCGATTCTTACGCGATGACTTGAAAGATAAACCACGACCGATTCGAGAGAAGATTATTTCTTACCTGTTGGTCGCCATCTACATTGGTGGTACCTACGGTCCCCTGGGAGTTGCAGCAGCAGCACCAGGGGTCTTTTTTAGGCCCGATGCTGGGGTCAGTCAAATGCCCCTTCAAGTCTCGAGCTTTGATGCACCTGGCTTTGGTGATGTGCAAGACGCCATTAACTTGGCCACTGGAAACCTCTATATCGGAACGGACGCACTGTCCAACAACTCCAATTTAAAAACCACCGATGAAGCCAAAGATAAATTTGCCGGTAACTGGAATTTCTCTTCCAAAGAGCGACTCAATGGCTTTGATCCCAATGCTTTGCCCTCGAGCAATGGACCTTCTTTAGCTGCACCTAATCCCGCAGCGGGTTCAGCAGTCAATCCTGCGCTCAAACCCTCGAGTGGGAATCTTTCGAGTGGGAATCTCTCGAGTGGGAATCTCTCGAGTGGAAGTGCCAGTGGGTCTGATCAAGCTAAAACCATTGGCCCTGTGGTGTTGCCCACGATGAAGGTTGCAGCCAGTAACGTGGTAAGTGCCTCGAGGGTGGTGGAAAGCAGCTCTAACTTGAGTGTAGGGAAAAGCAGTTTGGTGGGGCCAATTACCCCACAAAAACCCGTCTTTCCTAGCTCGAGTGCGGTGGTTGCACTGCCTCCACAACCCGCTGCCAAGATCATTAAAGTGGGACCTATTGCGCCCAAACCGACTGCCCTGACCGCGAGTACCGATCCCTTGAGTGGCTCAAGTGCGGTTGCCAAAAGTGTTCAGCCCGCTGCTAAAGTGTTTCCAGTGGGGCCGATTATAACTAAGCCTACTGCACCAATGCTATCTGCTCCATCTGCTAAACCCATCCCTCCAATCACCCCCTTGAGTGGGATTGGCAAAGGGCCAAGTCAGAATGTAGTAAGTAGCCAAGCCAATCAACCCCCGGTGGCGAACTTCAATACCCTGATCTCGAGTGGGGGTAATGTGGTAGCTGTCTCCACCTCGAGTGATCCTGATGTGGGGGATACCCTCACCTACGATTGGGATTGGGGGGATTATGCTCATTCCAATACGGCGAATGCAGAACACAACTATGGTTTTGATGGAACTTATACTGTTCGCTTAACCGTCACCGATAGTCAAGGGGCCACTAGCTTTAGAACCCAAGATGTGGTGGTTCGCACCTCGAGTACCGTTCCCTTGCCCCAACCCGCCAATTACTACAATCTACAAGGCTCGAGTGGTGGTGGTGGCTGTTTAAATAATTGGTATACCGGAGTGATTCACGGAGTAACTACCCCTTTGATTCGCAACCGTAAATACCGTGTCTCTTTTGTGGGTCGGATGCTTTCAGGAACGGCTCGATTTAATTTTGGTTTAAGTGATTGGTACAGCGAAACCATTCACACCTATATTTTGGATGATCAATGGCGCAAATACAGTGTGGATCTCAATACAGGAAATCATGATGTATCCACCAATTTTCTACTCTATGAAGGATCAGAGACCAACTCAGACTGGCAAGTCTCCAATCTTTCGGTCTTAGATTTAACCACCAACACCGAACAATTGACCAACACCGATCTGACCAACAATACCCAGTGGCCTGGTGCTTGCTTTAAACCCGTGATCACCAAATCCAATCACCCACCGGTAGCCAACTTCGATACCCTCACCTCGAGTGGGGGCTATCTTGCGCCCAATAACACCTCGAGTGATCCCGATTTACAAGATACCCTGACCTACGATTGGGATTGGGGCGATAATACCCCCCATTTAACTGCTAAAAATGCGGATCATCATTATTTGAGTGATGGCAGCTATACCGTAAAACTCACCGTCACGGACAGCTCGGGTGAAACCAGTACCAGAAGCCAACTGGTCACGGTTGTTACCTCGGTGATTGTTCCTACACCCAGCAATATCTATCATTTGCAAGGCTCGAGTGGTGGGGGTGGCTGTGACCCTGCGTGGTACAGCGGTATTCAACATCTGGCAAACCTACCGCAAAACCGTAAATACCGTGTCTCTTTTAAGGGACGGATGGTTGCAGGTGCGGCATGGGGTAACTTTGGGTTCAGTGATGCCTATTCCGAAACGGTACACACCATCATCCTCGATACGCAGTGGCGCAAATTCACTGCGGATTTGGATACCAGCAACCATACGATTGTCAATGATTTCTTTCTCTACGAAGGTGCCCAAAATAACTCGGATTGGGAATTGGCAGATCTTTCGGTTTTGGACTTAAATACCAATCCACCCACCGAACGCATCACCAATCAAGATCTGACCAATGATACCGAATGGCCTGGCGTTTGCAAAAAACCCGTGATCACCGATTCCAATCAAGCGCCAATCGCTAGCTTTACTCCCATCACCCCCAATGCACTGAGTGTAGAACTCAACAACACCTCGAGTGATCCTGATGGCGATTTCCTCACCTCGAGTGTGACTTGGGGCGATGGTATCACTTCGAGCGCTTTCCCCTTCAAACACACCTACTCGAGCGCAGGTTCCTACACGGTTAAACTCACGGTCACGGATCGTCAGGGCAAGGCATCGTTTGCAACTCAAAACATTACCGTTTCTGTGCCTGCTGATCCTACCATTGGTTTTGTTTATGCCGGTACTTTAACCGCTGGTAAAACTTACTACATGAGCTTTGATGCTCGCCTCGATGTACCTTTAAGCTCGAGTGAACCATTTACCTATGGTTTAAGTGGTCAGTATACAAAGAATGATCTCCTTCGCAACTATTGGAAGTTCTATTCAGCTAGTTTTACCATTGGGGGCCAAGATACCACCACTATGGCTACGATGTTTAAAAAAGTGACTGCCAATAAATCTTGGCAGATTATGAACCTTAACATAGTTGATTTAAGTAACCGCGATATAAACCTGATTAAAAATGCTGATCCCTCATTACCTCAGTGGAAAACCGATCCTAGTTGGAATCAGTCAACCCTTTTTACTAAGCCTCGCTTTATTACTAAAGCTGGAGGAGCATCTCGTAGTGGTTTGCAGCTTAATTTACCTGATCAATTTATAACATCCTTGCCAGGCGATCCAAACACTACCGAAATTCAATTTCAAGGTTTTTTGCGCCACCTTACATTACCCTCTGCGGCAAATAACTATAATGTAAATGGTATTTCAAATACGGAAATGTATGGTCGTTATGCGCCAATCTCAAGTGGAAGTAGTTCCGTGGGAATTATTGGTTATCAAATCGACTCTATTTATAATTTTTATGGAGCTTTCATTCCTGATCCCTATGCAGGCACAGGTGCTAAAACGCTATTTGGTTTGTTGCCGCCCACTGCCAATGATAAGGATTGGGAAGCGTTGTCGGTTTATGTCAGACGTACGAATACATCTGCTTGGCTAAGGGCACCTGAATTAGGCGATACTTTTGTCCCTGTTGGTGCCACATACAGTAAACCCTATTGGCGAAAATGTAGTAGTTCTAGTACTTGTTCAAGCGAAAGCATTTTTTATGATGGTATTCAACAAGCATCCCTCGCAGACCCCTTACGCAACAGCATTTACACCATCGGAGAAGCCTCGAGCGGGGGGAGTTCCAATCACCCACCCACGGGCAATTTCACCTATGCCATTGCCGATAAAGTCGTCACCATCCGTCAGAACAACTTCACTGATCCTGACAACGATACCCTGAACTACTCGTGGAACTGGGGAGATGGTACGCCTGCGGGCAATACCCGTACACCCCTCCACACCTATGCAACCAACGGTCAATACCTGCTCACCCTCACCGTCACCGACAGCCAAGGTGCTACGGGAATGTTCACCCAAACCATCACCACTGGGGGCAACACGGCTCCTCCAGTTGCCAACTTCATCACTTCGGTAAACAGCACCACCGATGTGGTGACTGCCACCAACACCACCCCTACCGTAGCGGGTCAGACCTACGCTTGGAAATGGGATGGAGTCACTGATCCCAACGCCACCACTGCCACCGTCACCCACCAATTTGCTCCAGGTACCCACACGGTTGGTCTCACGGTCACCAATGGAACCAATGGTTCGGACTTCACGTCCTTACCTGTGGATATCATCAACAAAGCACCTGTAGCAAGCTTTAATCCACCCACTCCCACGGGTTCCACGGTCACGGTGAATAGTACCTCGAGCGATCCCAACCCACTGGATAACAACAATCTCATGACCTCGTGGGATTGGGGAGATGGTTCACCCCTCTCCTTTGGCTCGAGCTTTGCTCACACCTATACCACAATTGGATCCAAAACCATCACTCTAACCGTCACGGATCCCAAGGGACTTTCAAACAGCATCAGCGGATCGGTCTACATCGGAACAGTGACTATCCCGCCAACAGGTACGACCCTACAAAACACCTATGTTTTGGGAACTGGAGATGGCAGCACCCAAACCTTCAACAAGGTAGACCGCAACAGCATTGCTTGGCCCAGCCTCGAGATCCCCGAATGGATCAAGCAGTACCAAAGTCGCAGCGATGTCACCCTGTACCGTTCCCAAACCAAACCGGGAATGCAATACCGCCAAGAATGGTTAGCCTTTATTCCCAAAAACGGCAAGATGGTGGCGCACCACTATGACTCGAGTGGAGAGCGCAGCACCTTCTCTGGAGACGGTGAATATGCGGATTACACTCAAAACCTCTACGAGCAAAATACCTCGAGCTTAGCGGGTGATCCTGAAGGTCTCTCCAGCTTGAGTACCACTCCACGTACCGATATCAGCTACGTTTCAGGTCTTCCCGCTGGACGCATCTCGAGCGTTAAAGATCGCTGGGGTCGTCAGACGGATTATGTTTATGATGGCAACTTTATTAAATACATCAATTATTTGAAGCAAGCGGATGGAACATATACTCGAAAAGTGAGCTTGGATTATACTCCCGTGGTTGGCAATACCACCGAAATGAATCTTACACGCGTAACCTACTCTGCATTTCTAGGCTATGGTGCGTCTTCGGGACAGTACAGTAGAAGCATTACCTTCGGTTATGATTCTAGATTCCCAACTAAAATTGGTAGCATCACTCGATTGATTGGTGATGATAAATCTTATGTCACCACTTATAATTACAACTCGAGTGGAGACCGCATTGCTTCGGTGGATCAAACTGTGGGGGGTACAGTATTTGAACCTCGAATTACCTATAACCCCAGTGGAAATGTTACTACAAATGGGGATACTATTACCGAGGTTCAAGGTAACAAATCAACCGCCTATAGCTACAATGGAAAATCGATTTTAACTCAGAAGTTAGTTCAAGAAATTGATCCCAATCCAGGTGGAGTAAATCGACCTTTGATTTGGAAATACGATTACTACACCGATGCGGACACTTCACCCACTTGGTACCGCAAAGATCAATTGAAATCCGTAACCAGCCCCACCGGTTCCCAAACCCTCTATGACTATGACTCGAGGGGAAATCTCATCCTCGAGCAAGACTTTATGGCAGCCATAGGTTCAGGAACATGGAAGAAAACCGAACACACTTTTGACCAAAACAACCGTCCGCTTAACAGCACCACCACTGGCTCGAGTACCGCTGCTGGACGTATCACCAATATCAGCAGTACCAGCAGCTACACCATCAATAGCAATGGTTCTTTGAATCAGGTCAGCAACACTAGCATTGCGGGTGCCAAGAACCAAACCACGGTGATCACCTTTGATGGCAATGGTCGCATGTCCAGCCAGTCCCTCTCGAGTGGGGGTACGATTCAAACCACCACCACCTATGGCTACCCCAGCAGCACCCTACCTACCACCGCCACCTACAAAATCCCCACCGTGGCCCTCAGCGATACCCTCACCGACTCGAGTCCGGTCTATCAATACGCGGATCTTCCCTCTAGTGTGTCTACCACTGCCAACTTGGTAGTAAACAACGGAGGCATGACCCACCAAATGGTCTATGACGCTTTGGGCAATACCGTGATCGACACCCAAGTCAAAGCCTTCAATGCGCTCGAGTCCGACAATACCACCGAAGCCCTACACACTCGAGTGAGTTATGCTTCCTACAACGGCTTTGGTCAGCAAGGCATGGCTCGAGTGATGGATTCTGCCAGTACTACCCCTATCTCCTCGAGCGCTAAGAGCTACTACGCCAGTGGTGATATTCTCTCGAGCTGGGATGCTCAGCCTGCTAATCTCTCGAGCTATGGTTATGATGCTACTGGTCGGGTGAGTTACATTGTGGCTCCTTACTCGAGCAGTGCTTTGACTTATGATGCTTATGGTAATATACTGACTAAAATTGTTAATAATGCTAAAACAATCTATACTTATGATAACTTGGATCGTATCATTACTGAAGTGGTTAGAGATGCTGGCACTGTACCAAGTGGAAATATCTCTGCGGGGTACACAGATACTACCAAATATGATATTTCGGGTGCAGTTTTAACTAAAATTCATACCCCAGTAACCCCTATTGCTGCTCTTTCTCCAACTCCAAGCGTTACTGTCACTAATAGTAGTATTGATAATTGGGGACGTATTCTTACTTCTAAGACTGAAAGTGGCTCTATTTCAGCCACCAGTACCACTAGCTTGGATGAATTTAACCATCCCTACGAAATCAATGTTTCAAGTCTTAGCGATTCGGGGATTACCACACCTATGGGTGCCACCAGTTATCTCTATTACGATTTAGGTGGCAATGTAACCACAACTTTGGGTACGGAACTAGGCAAAAAAGTAGACTTGATCTCAGTGAATACAGACGATAACCGCCGCACCTTGGCTCAGGTGATCTATGACTCGATGGGTCGTGTGATTAAGCAGAAACAAGCTCTCGAGGGAAACTATACCGACGCTAACGCGCAAAGTCTTTTGGATGAAAACAGTGCGAATGTGGCTACTACTACCAATACCTATGATGGCTTAGGGCGGGTACTCAGCACAATTGACCCTCGAGGGGTACGTACCACCAACACCTATGATAATTCCAGTAATGTGATTAAAACCGATACTCAAGGCACCCTGTCCAGCAGCACTTTTGAATCTTCGGGTTTGATTAGCAGCGGAACCACCTATGACGCAACGGGTCACAAGACCTCGAAGAAATCTCCTCGAGGTTTCCGTAGTCGTATGGTGCTAGATCGTTTTGGTAATCCACTTAAAATTTATGATGAGAAAGGTATTAAGCGTTACGAATACACTTATACTTATACAGGCTTACTGAGTACTACAATTGAACCAAGTTTGCTTGATACTACTGATGTAATTACTGAAAAACGCATTTATTCAGATACAACACCCAATTTGATTGCATCTGGTCGGTTGGTTGGCAAAGATAGCACACTAACCTATACTACATATGATGCTTATAATCTCAATGGAATTGCATATAAAACTACTTTACACAGTAGTAATAATGTTTCTTATAATAGCGCTTTGGAGTACCGAGATGGCAACGATAATGTGGTTTATACCAAAAATGCAGATGGTTTTGAAACGAAATATGCCTTTGATGGTATGGGCCATGTGCTAAAACAGCTCGAGTTGGCCCGTACATCAGGTGATGGACAAACAATTGACGCAGCAGCAAATCTATCTGCTGGATTGACCTCGAGCTATAGTTATGACACTTTGGGAAATATGACCCAGAAGACTGAGAAAGGTTTGGTTGCAAACTATACATACAATGCTTTGGGTAAAGTCATTGCGGAGCAAAGACCTTATTTATCGGGAATAACCGTAACACCCACCTATACCCACCAAAACTCTTACCGTTTGGATGGGGGTAAAACCGAAGATAAATTGATCAGCGGTGCTGATACCTTCTACACTTTGGATAAAGGTGGCATAACTACCCAAGAAATATCAGAAACAGCTCGTTCCTACTATGTACTTCGCTCCAATACTTATGTGAATAATGAACGTGGTCAACATGTACAAAGAATTTTTGCGGATCTAACTTCCGACCATGGGGTACCTACATATGGAGCAGAACAACACGATAGTATTGGTAAACCCTTGGGTTATGCGGATTACAATACATTTTGGCGATTTGATGCTTCAGGGAATATTATCGAGAAGTGGGATACGCCAAAAACACTAAATATCAAGCAAAATTGGTTTCAGTATACGTATACACCAACTAATAAAGAGGAAGTGCAAACTCGCTCTGTTGAAATTCGTAACTTTCCAAAAGAACCAAATAACAGAATAAACGGCAGTTCATTTACTTCTACGGGAGGCATATTACTTGCTACCAATAATGGTAAAGCAACTACTGGTTATAATAATCGAGATACAATTGACTATGTGGTATCCGAAGAAAAAACACTTGATTTTGGGCCCACTGGTTATGCATTACAAGATAGTGCGACACTCAACGAAATACATTCGAGTATCTACAACTATTATTCTAGTGGAGCAGTACGACAGCGAATTGCTGTTGGGAAAGCCAATTACTCAGATGTTCCAGAAGCTCGGCGTACGGTAAACATGCTAGAGTACGATGCTCGAGGAAGAATCACCAAAGAACAAGACGATACGGGTGTTTTTATTGATTATACTTATGGAAATGTAAATACTAAAACAACTACCAATTATTCTGATTCAATCGTTTATTCAATAGGTGGTTT
>JANYFS010000407.1 GCA_025359705.1 Deinococcales bacterium
CTTGCGGCTTTACCCGCCTGGCTGGTTGGGCAGCCGCAGCGTTGCCAAAGCTGTCACCCTCGAGGGAATCAATTTGCCCAAAGGCACTTTGGTGATGTACAGCCCCTTTTTAACCCACCGCGACCCGACTTTGTGGGAAAATCCGCTCGAGTTTAAGCCCGAGCGCTGGAAGCGCGGCAGAATTCCCGCTTGGGGCTATTTGCCTTTTGGCGCAGGTGAGCGGATTTGTTTGGGCATGAATCTTGCCAATGTCCTGCTCGAGGAGGCGCTAGGGGTACTGATCCGCAGCAAGCTGATCCCCCTTTCGGGCGACCCCAGCCCCGTTTCGGGTGTGACCCTTGGCCCCAAGGGGCCACTGATGCTCAAGCGCTTGGGTTAGAGCGGTATCTCGAGCCAAACACAAACAACCGCCCATCCCTCGAGCGGTGTTTTTGCTTTACAGTTTTTAGAGCAGTTGTCCGTTGTCCGTCATGCGTTTTCCGTTTAAGAACAGTCGTGAGCATTGCCTCCCAAACGATGAGACTGCTTTTTGACTGAGTGATTTATTCGTCTATTACTCTGACAAATGCTTTAAATCCCCTCGAGCAACAGGGTTCTTAAATTTATGGGGTGCTGCGGGTGGTGACTTTGAAAGTGGTCTTGTACGCGCCCACCTCGATGGTGGTTATGGTGTCGCTGTTGAGCGTGTTTTGGGGCGAGACCGCCACCGACACAGTTTGACCGCTTTGCACGTTGAATCCCACCGAGTTGTCGTTGAAATAGTCGCGGTACTCGCCGTCGATATAGACCGTGGTTCCCGAGGTAGCCTTGAGCAACAGGGGGCGATTGAACCCGCTGAGGGTGATGGTCTGGCTGCGAATGGCCAATATGGGTGAAGGGGCCACTCCTGTGACAGGCGCAAAGGTGAACGGGTCTGGATCGAAGTCGGCAGCAGCGGGTGGGGTCGAACCTGCGGAGGTACAGGCGGTGAGGGCTAGGCTCGAGAATAGAACGAGGGTGGCGGGAATCAGAAATCGTTTCATGAGTTCTCCTGTTTTGTGGGGAATTTTGCTTGGGTAGACTTTGGGATACCCTCGAGTGTGGTTTGGTACAGTTTGCTTAGTTGAATTATAGGCTCGAGTTTAGAACTGTAGGTATATCCCTCATGCGGGTTTGATTGCGGCGGCTGAACTGCTGAATGAATCTTAGATCTGGGCTTGTCCCAATGTCTTGAGACCAAGCGTGTCCTATAAATTGGGACATGCTGATGTAATTGGGGTAGCTTCCCTCGAGCCAACTCGAGCCAACCCTTTGCCAAACAAAAAAACCGCCCATCCCTCGAGCGGTTTTTTTTGCTTTACAGTTTTTAAAACGAAAAACGAATTACGAAAAACGAATCCCTTAAATCGCCTCGAGCAACAGGGTTTCGGGATTCTCGAGCAGGCGGCAGATTTCGCGCACAAAACGGGCTGCTTCTGCACCGTCAATCAGGCGGTGGTCAAAGCTGAGCGAAAGGTACATCATACTGCGAAGCTCGATATTTCCGCCGCGTCCCACAGGGCGCTCCACAATGGTGTGAATCCCCAAAATGGCGGCTTCGGGGGCGTTGATGATTGGGAAGGAAATTAGGCTGCCCGCGCTGCCCATGTTGGTGATGCTGAAGGTTCCCCCGCTCGAGTCTTCGGGGCTGAGTTTGCCTACCCGTGCCTTACCTGCCAAATCGGTGATGGACGTGGCAATCTCGAGCATACTTTTGCTGTCCACATCGCGCACCACAGGAACCAGTAAGCCCGCTTCGGTATCGACGGCAATGCCGATGTTGTAATACTTTTTGCGAACGATTTCTTGGCTGGCTTCGTCGATGGAGCTGTTGATGTTGGGGAATTTTTTCAGAGCAGCGGCTACCGCTTTCACAAAAAAGGGCAAGTAGGTCAGCTTCACGCCTTGCTTCTCTGCACCCGCTTTTAGGCGACCCCGCAGGGCCACCAATTCGGTCAAATCGGCCTCGTCCACCGTGAGGGTACGCACGGTGTGCAAGTGGCTGGCGACCATGGCGCGGCTGATCGCCTTACGCATTCCACGCACGGGGCTGCGCTCTTCTTTGGCCTCGTAGCCTTTGGGGGTTTTGTATTGTGCAGCAGGAACGCCCAGGGCCATATTTGAACCCACGCTCGAGTCTACATTTGCTGCAACTGCAACAGGTGCAGCAACGGGCGCAGCAGCAGTGCCACCCCCCTCAACATAGGCTTGCACATCGGCGGTGTTTACCCGACCATTGGGGCCACTGCCAGGAACCTCGAGGATTTCCACATCGGCTTCTCGAGCGGCTTGGCGGGCCGAAGGGGTAGCTAGGGCGCGACCAAATTTGTTGGTTCCCGCTTTGGCAGCCGCAGACTTGGCAGCGCCACCTTTGGCAGAACCAAAGTTCATCGCCATTTGGGGGGCTTCCGAAACGGTTCCCACCGCGCTGACATTGGGATCAACCGAGACCCCACCCACCAGCTCGAGGGCCGCAGTTTTGGCAGTTTCTGGAGCGTAGGTTTCGGGAGAAGCATGGGTTTCGGGAGCAGCAGCGCCACCCACCTCGAGCTGAGCGAGGGGTTTATGCACTGCTACGATCTCGCCTTCTTGGGCCATTTTTTTGAACAATTTTCCCGCAAAAGGTGCGGGCAATTCTACGGTCACTTTATCGGTCATCACTTCGACCAAAGGCTGATCCAGCGCAACTTCTTGGCCCTCTTCAACCAACCATTTTAGAATTTCACCCTCGACCACCGATTCGGCAAGTTCGGGCATGAGCATTTCTTTGATCGCCATATTTACAAACTCCTTAAAACCCTGAAAAGAGTGGCTTGGCACGGTAAAAATCTGGGTTTTTTCATTTGTTGATACCAAAAGAAAACCCAACCCGAACCAAACCACCACACATACGGTTTAAATAACCTAACTTACGCCTCGAGGACTTTGCGGATTGCGTCGGCAATGTAGGCAGGTTCGGGGCGGTGGAAGTGGTTGATCGGGTTGAATGGGGAGTGCATGGTGTCGAAACCCGCCACCCGCAAAATCGGTGCCTCGAGCGAGAACAAGGCTTTTTCCGCGATTAGCGCGGCGATTTCTCCACCAAAACCACTGGTCAAATTGGCCTCATGAACGATCACTACACGACCTGTTTTTTCCACACTCTCGAGGATGGCTTCCAAATCCAGAGGAACCAAAGTCCGCAAATCCAGCACGTCGCAAGAAATTCCCGCCTCGAGCGCGGCTTTGGCGGCGGCCTCACACTGTGTTACCATCGCGCCCCAAGTGATCAGGGTGACATCCGAGCCGTCCATCACCTTGCGGGCCTTGCCCAAGGGAACGGTGTAGTAACCGGTTGGCACTTCTTCTTTCACCGAGCGGTACAGTTTGATGTTCTCGAAAATCACCACAGGATCGGGGTCTTCGATGGCTGCCAGCATCAAACCTTTGGCATCGTAGGGCGTAGTAGGGAAGACCACTTTGATGCCTGGGGTGTGGGTCAGGTAGGTTTCGGGGCTGTCGTGGTGCTGCTCGAGCAGGTTCAGGCCGCCGCCATACGGAAAACGGATCACCATCGGGGTGTTCCAGCGGCCCCTCGAGCGGTACCGGTAGCGCGAAACATGTGAGATCACTTGATCCAAACCCGCATACAAAAATCCGCCGAATTGCAACTCCACTACGGGCTTCCAGCCCACCGCACACATACCCACGGCGGTTCCTAAAATGCCTTCTTCGGTCAGGGGGGTGTCGAACACGCGGTGCTTGCCGTGTTTGCCTTGCAAGCCTGTGGTCACGCGGAACACGCCACCCATCACGCCCACGTCTTCGCCGTACATCACTACTTTTTCGTCGCGCTCGAGGGCAATATCCATGCCGTCGGTCAAGGCTGCCGCCAGGGTCATCACTTTCTTTTCGCTGATTGGGTTGGGTTTTTCTGCCAATTGGGTCATCACTTCACCATCCGAATGCGGTCTGCCAAAACCTGCTGTTGTTCAATCAAGTGTGGGGCGGGGTTTACCATGGCGTACTCGAGCAGTGCGGCGGGGTCGGGCTTGGTGTAAGTATCCGCTTTCTCGAGGGCTTCGGCAAATTCTTTTTCCACTTCGGTCTTCAGGGCCACTTCGCGCTCCGCGTCCCACTGCTTCTCGAGGATCAAAAATTTGCGAATGCGGTCAATCGGGTCGCGGTTGTCGATCCAATCTTGGGTTTCGGCATCGGTGCGGTACGCTTTGGGATCATCTCCGGTGGTGTGTGGGCGCATTCGGTAGGTAATTTGCTCGATCAGCGAAGCCCCATTTCCAGCTCGAGCGTGTTCTGCGGCTTTGCTGGCGATGTGATGGACTGCCAAAAGGTCGTTGCCATCCACCAAATACCCAGGAATGCCATAACCTTCGGCGCGGCGCATCAGGAAATCGGCTTTGGACTGCACCGCGCGAGGTACCGAAATGGCCCAACCGTTGTTCTCGATTACAAAAATAGCAGGTGACTCGGTGGCGGCGGCCCAGTTGACCCCCGCGTGGAAGTCACCTTGCGAAGTTCCACCTTCCCCAATCCAGCTCATGACCACATTCTTTTTGCCTGCCATTTTCAGGCCCATTGCTACGCCCGCTGCGTGCGGGAACTGTGCGGCAATGTCGATGATGATCGGTAACATATTTAAATGTGGAGGAATCCGCCAGCCCTCGGGGTGTCCGCGCCAATACATGATCACCAAGTGCAGATCCCAGCCGTAGGCAATGCAAGCGCCAGTAGAACGGTACATTGGGGCGATATAGTCGCCTGGTTGCAGGGCCATCACCGAGCCAACCTGAGAGGCTTCTTGTCCGCCAAACTGGGCATAAGTTCCCATTTGATTCTTTTTGGCAAGAACCATAAAGCGGTCATCGAGGTAGCGCGTCCGCACCATTTGGCGGTACATTGCTTCGATTTTGTCGAAGGCGGGAACCAGTTCGGGTTTGTTGACCGTGCCGTCTGGTGCAAGAATTTGGAACATTTCAGCCATGTGTGCTGTCCTCCGTGGGATGTGGGTACTGGGTTAAGTTTGGAACACGGTTGCTCGAGTCGACTGCTCGAGTCTACTTAAATGAAAACTAACGAAAAGTCTGCGCTAAAATGTGTACCTGTTTCAAGAGGCTTTTTAAACCACTCAAGCTGGTTTACTTTGCCCAAGTACACACCTTGTAATTCCCTTAAATTATTCTCGAGCTACTCTAACGAAGCATCCTACCTGATTTTATGAGTGCTGTACGTAAGGGCAGTTTCAAAGTGAGCTGTCGATGCGTGATTTTGGTGCATGATTTCAAAGGGCATTTTATCCCCTCGAGATGAGAACGGGTCTGTGGGTGATTCGTTTTCCGTAACGACGATTGTCCCCTCGAGCCACAAAATCTTTTTCTTACCTCTTACCCTCTCGCCTTCTATCTTTCCCTTGACCCTCCTCCAGCAAGAGTCCTTAAACTAGAGCAGATGCAATCTTCTCCTCCTTCCCCTTTTGTTGTGCTGCTTGGATTTGTCACCTTTGCTTTGTTGGGCCTCGAGCAGTCGATGCTGGGCAGTACCTTTGTACCGTTCTCGAGCCGTTTTGTGCTGGATCAGGCGGCGGTGGGGGGCATAGTCAGCGCACAATTTTTGGGAAGCCTGCTGGGTTCGGTTGCCAGTGCCTTTTTGGTGGCTCAAGTGCATTTGCGGGCAATGGGTATGGTCTCGAGCCTGCTGTTTGTGCTGGGTTTGCTGATGGTGGCCTTTGTTCCGCTGTGGTGGGGGATTTTGTTGGGTTTTTTGGTGATCGGTTTGGGCTATGGTGTGGCGGGTGTGCTATTCAATTCTTTGTTCAGTACCTTTGGGGAAAAATCTGCGCTGTATTTGAATTTGCTCAATGGTATGTGGGGGTTGGGTGGTATTGTGGGGCCGGTTTTTGCTAAAAATCTGTTGCCTAGCGGCTTGGCAGCGCCCTTTGAAGCTGCCGCCGTAATTTTTGCAACGTTGTTTTTTGGAAATTTGGTTTTGGGGAATTCCAAATTGCAACCCGCACGCTCCGAAATTTCCTTAGAAACACCCTCAAAAATCCTCTCGAGCGCCCCAACACCGCTGGTCAAACCTATTCTGGCCTGGAGCTTTTTGGCGATGATCACCCTGTATTCCGCCACCGAAATTGGCGCGGGAAGCTGGCAAATCAAACACCTCAGCTCGAGTCTGGGGGTGGACGAAGCCACCCAGGTCAACTCTATTTTTTGGCTGGTATTTACCTTGGGGCGCTTTATGGCAGCCCCGCTTAGCTTGCGGGTTAAACCGCTGCAAATGGTGCTGGGTGCTGGGATTTTGATGCTGCTGGCAAGTATTCTGATCCATTTTCCAGTTATTGCCCCTTACGGCTACGCACTCTTGGCCCTAGCCTGCGCCCCCGTTTTTCCAACTGCAATTGCGTGGTTTACTCGAGCGCTGCCCGCTCTAATTGCCATGACTCCCATTTTTATGATTGGCGGCAGCTTGGGCAGTGCCGCATCCCCCAAATTAATTGGCTTGGAGGTAGATCAATTCGGGATTACTGCTATTCCGTGGGGGCTAACAACTTGTTGTGTGCTGTTTTTGCTGATGGTTGGGTATAATACTTGGAAATACAGAGTGTAAGAGTGTAAGAGTGTAAGAAAATATCTTTTAATCTTTTGTAGGCACTTATGCGAAGCGGCTCGGCCCACTAGGTGATATAGATAAACCAAGATGGCAGTGCTTTTATGAATAAAAAATAATCACCCCGCTAAAAATACCTGATTGCGCCCCATATTTTTGGCATGGTACAAGGCATCGTCGGAGGTTTTTACCAAGTATTGTGCCAAATCCGCTCGAGAGGGAACGATGCTTTTAAGGCCAATGCTTACCGATAGATAACCTTTAGAAGACTTTGCATGGGAAAAGGCCACTTCCTCAATGGCTTGGCGGATCCGTTCGGCGGTGGCTAGGGCTTCGGT
>JANYFS010000430.1 GCA_025359705.1 Deinococcales bacterium
GGAAAACCTGATCACCCTGCGCCGTGACCGTTTTGTGATCCCGATCAAGGCCAATTTTGTGGGCCAGGTGCAAGGGATCGTGGTGGATTCGTCCAGCACAGGCCAAACCTATTTTGTGGAACCCGCCGCAATCGTGCCGCTCGGCAACGAACTGGCCCGCACCATTCTCGAGGAAGAAGCCGAAGTCCGCCGAATACTGCTCGAGCTGACTGGCTTGGTGGCTCACGAAGAAGGCATCGACCAGACCCTTTGGGCGGTTGGGGAACTGGATTTGACCGCCGCCAAAACCATTTTGGCTCGAGACTGGAATTTGTGCCGCCCTACCCGCTCGCCCAACATGAGTTTTAAAATATCCCAAGCACGGCATCCTTTGATCGAGGGTGCCGTTGCCAATGACCTCGAGCTAAACGAAACCACCCGCCTGCTGCTGATTACAGGGCCGAACATGGGGGGTAAAACCGTTACCCTGAAGACCTTGGGGCTGATTTCGCTGATGTATGGCTGTGGCATGTATGTACCCGCCAGCAGCGCCGAATTGCCACTGGTTCGCAATGTGCTGGTAGATATTGGTGACGACCAAAGCATCGAGGCCAACCTGTCCACCTTTGCGGCCCACTTGCGGAGCCTGCAAACCATTTTGGAACAAGCCAACCCCGATACCCTGATTTTGATCGACGAGTTGGGCAGCGGCACCGATCCCAACGAAGGCGCGGCCTTGGCCCAAGCCATTTTGCTCGAGCTGCTGGATAAAGGCTCGAGGGGAATTGTCACCAGCCACTTGGCCCCGCTGAAACAATTTGCCATGGAAACCCCAGGGGTCAAAAATGCCAGCATGGGCTTTGACCTCGAGCATTTGGCCCCGACCTACCGCCTGTTGGTGGGGCAACCTGGGCGCTCTTATGCGGTGGCGATTGCTCAGCGGCTGGGTTTGCCTGCAAAAATTATTGCCCAAGCCAACGAGATTTTGGGGCCAGAGGGGGGCAAGCTCGAGCGACTTTTGGAAAGCCTCGAGCAGAGCCACTTAGCGGCCCAAAACGAACTCGAGCGGATTCAAAACATCCGCCTAGACACCGAAAAACTGCAAGCGGATTTGGAGGCGGCCCGCGCCAATATTCGGCTCGAGCGAGACGAAACCTTGGGCCAAGCCCTGACCAAAGCCGACCAGATCTATGCCGAAGCCTTCGAGCAAGTGCGCCAAATGCGTTCCAAAGTGCGTGAAGACGAGGCCCAGCGCCCCAGAATCCTCGAGGATTTGAAAAAGCTCCGCAGCATTGCCCAAGCCGCACGGCCCCTGCCGCCTGTGCGCCTAGACCTACAAGAAATGCGGGTGGGATCGGTGGTGGATGTGCCAGCCTACGGAGCCAGCGGGCAAGTCCTCGAGCTGCGTGGGGAGGAGCTGGTGGTACAACTTGGGGTACTGAAGATCAATGTACGGCGGCGGGATGTGCGCTTACGCCTCGAGAGCAAGGTGAAGGTGATGGCGCTGTCGGGCGGGGGTGTCTCGAGTTTTAGCCGCGAGATGAATTTGCGGGGGCAACATGTAGAAGAAGCGGTGGAGGAAGTCCGCACCTTTGTGCAAGAAGCCCACGCGCTGAAGGAAACACCGTTGCGGATTGTTCACGGCAAAGGCCAGGGCGTTTTGCGCCGTTTGATCCGCGACTACCTGAAAACCGACAAGAAAGTGGAGAGTTTTCACGATGCCGAACCCTATCATGGGGGGCATGGGGTGACGATTGTACATTTGAAGGGGTAAGGCTCGAGGGATAATTGTGGTATACTTTGTCAGAATGGTCTTGAATGAGGTTTAATAGGTATTGTATTGGAAATCATCTCAAAACATCATGAAATGCAAAATAAAACCATATATTCATTGACAAAGGGTGGTAACTAAATGAGTTCATATAAAGCATGGGTCGAAGAGGCAATACGTTCAGGAAAAAAGTTGGATATTGCCGAAGAAAAAAGCATTACTCCTTTGGAAAGTGAAGTTTTAAGACTAGGAGTGCGACAAGTTTTATATTTGGCAAAAACCAAAGAATTAAATGTTGGAACATTACTTTGTTCACTTTTTGATTTAATAGTTTCCGCTATGTATT
>JANYFS010000436.1 GCA_025359705.1 Deinococcales bacterium
CTCGGGCGAGCGCATGGTGGTGCTGCACACTCCGCCTGGGCGCAAGTCAAGTTCACAGTAGGGGGTTGTCCAGGGGCGGGGGGCAAACCATTTTTTGAGCAGTTCGGGTTGTGTCCAGGCGGCCCAGACCTGCTCTGGGGATACATCCACAAGGCGCTCGAGGATCAAATCGGTTTCAGGGTTAAAGGCTTGGGGGTTGGTCTGAGTCATGTGTGTTCTCCTTTGGTGTCTCGAGTTGAGTTTGAAACAGTTCCTCGAGCTGATCAAGGCGGCGTTCCCAAATGTTGCGCTGATTGGCTAACCAGTCCTGAATGTGTTGCAGTGCGGCAGGTTCGAGGGTGTAGGTACGCACCCGCCCCGTTTTGCTCGAGCGTACCAAGCCACTTTTCTCGAGTACCCCCAAATGTTGCATGAAAGAGGGCAAGGCCATGTCAAAAGGGGCTGCCAACTGGCTGGCGGTGGCGGGGCCATAGCCCAAGCGTTCCAGTCCCGTGCGGCGGGTATCGTCTGCCAAGGCATGGAAGATCAGGTTGTACTCGAGCAGTTGCTTAGGCACTTACCTAAGTATACTCGGCTCGAGCGTTCGTGTCAAGGCTAAATTGAATTGATATTTATGGCTGTAATGAAAAAAGTAGGCTGCCTCGAGCTTGGGAATAAGATCAGAAAACTAGACGGCTCGAGGGGTACTGTTCGTTCTGTGAACACAACTGGGCAGGCTCGAGAGGTGTATAATCTCGAGGTACAAGACAACCCTCAAAGATGGTCGAGTTTTTCTAACATTAGATCAAGTTTCTGCTAGTATGACAAATCAGCATGATGAATGGCTACATAGTGAAGTAAAATTCTATCTTGATAGTAATGAGTACCCAATTGGTTTTGATATGTTATGTGATAAAATCAGCGATTTAGAGATATATATTACAGAAGTTGATTTTTCTGAGATTGTTTGGGCAAAAAAGGGACTGATATACCTTGGAGTTCACCCCAATGAGCTTAAATGCGATTATTTAGTTCATCTAATACGGCAATAGATCTCTGAGGTTTAATAGATATTAAATAATAATTAATATTTTAGGTTGAAAAACTCCTTATCCCGACTCTTGATATTAGAAATCCACCCCAATTTATAAATAGAAATACTAAAACGTTGTGTATGATTTTTTAGATTAACTTCTTTGGATCTATCTAAACTTGCGGGGTTCACGGTTGCGAAGCCAGGCCAGTTGCTTGATCAAAAAGAGCAGCTTGCCTTGGCGCATTCTGCGGCCCGAGGTGTCCACCAAAGCATCCGAAATGTATGAAACACGGCCCAAAGTCCGTAACTTCCAGCCCAGCAACACATCTTCGCGCATTTTGACTTCGGGGTAGCCGCCCACCTGAATGGCTGCCACCCTCGAGAAAGCCATGTTTGCACCCGCCAAATTGGGGTGTCCAAAAAAGTCGCTGAAGTGGATAAAACTGCGGTAGCTGTATTCGGAAAGCAGTTGGTCGAAGGTTCCCACATCAAAAAAGCGCAGCGGGCCGTACAAAGCCACGTTTCCTTCGCTGGCATTTTCCAACATCTCGAGCCAGTTGTGTACCGGCCTCGAGTCGGCATCGGTGGTCACAATCCAATCACTGCTCGAGGCCAAAAGTCCCGCTTGACGGGCGTAGGCTACCCCTTGGCGTGGGCAGGAAATCACGGTGGCCCCGTGCGACCTAGCAATTTCGGCGGTGTCGTCGCGGCTGGCATTGTCCACCACAATGAGTTCATCGGGCGGGCGGCTCTGGGCTTTAATCGCCTCGAGCGTGTCCCCAATCCATTTGCCTTCATCGTGTGCGGGAATGATCACCGCCAAGGTTTTTTTCGACACCACTAACTGCCCCCCGCATCCACCGACTGCGATTGGCTCGATTGGCTCGATCTCCTCGGTATTCCATAATATAACTGAACCATCAGCAGCAAGATAGCCGCCAGATAAAAAGGAGCTGCGCTACCAAAATGTTCCGAAGTCACCCCGCCCAAGCCTGCCCCGCTGGAAAACCCCAAGGCTTCCACGGTCATTAGTGCGCCCCAGGCGGTGGCGCGGCGCTGGGGCGGCAGGGTTTTGACCAGCAAACCATTCCAGCCCGACAGATACAAACCGTAGCCTGTGCCTACCAACAAGCCCAGTGGATACAGCCACCAATGCGGCCCCGCTAACCAGCCCAACAGCGGCAGGCCCACAATCAGGCCAGACAGTCCACTTTGCAAAATCACCTTGGGCGAACCCTTCCACCTGCTGGCTTGGGTCAAGCTGAGCAAGGCTCCCAGCCCCGCAGCCCCCGCCAAACCCAACAGCTCGAGCGGCCCAATCTTGCGCTCGAGCAGGAGAGATTGCAGTAAGGGCGCGATCATGCCAGGAACCAGAGTTTGACCAAAGGCCGCAGGAAACAGCAAAAAAATCGGTTTCAGCTCGAGCCAATTGAGTTTGGGTAGGGTTTTGGGGGTAGCAATCATTTTGATCAAAGAAAAAGAAACCAGCAAAGCCAAAAGCTGCACTCCAATCAAAATATCGTGGGCCAGTACAGGGAATTTGGGCGCAAAAAAAAGCATTCCCACCCCACCCAGCACCAGCGAGGGGGAAATGGCAAGGGTGGCCCAGTTGAGGGCGCGGTTTTCTTGGCCCGTTTTGGCAAGGCTCGAGACCAAAGTCATCACCCCAGATTGCAAGGAACACAATCCCAAACCCCACAAACCCGCCAAAGCTATGCCCAAAGACAAGGGGAGTTGGGGCAAAAACATCACACACAGCAGCCCCGCTAGCCCCGCCAAGCAGAGCATTCGGCCCAGCCCCAGCCGCTCGGTAAAGGCAGCCAGCGGCGCTTTGGCGAGACCATCCGCCAAATAATGGCTCGAGACCAGCAGTCCAATGGCGGTTTTGGAAGATCCCATCAGCGGTAGCACCCCAAAAAACAGGGCATTCCGCAAAAATTCGGTCAGGGCCAGCGCCAAAAGCGCCCGCCAAGCCAAAGATCCACCGCTCCAAGGGATGTTCATTTAATTCCTCAAAAATCCTTGCAATACCGTCTCGAGGCGCTGTGCGCTTTGCTCGATACGGTGGCTTTTCAACACCTTGGCCCTGCCTTGTTTTCCCAGCCGTTCCTGCAAAGTGGGATCTTGGGCCACTCGAGTTAGAGCGGCGGCAAGGTTTTTAGGGGTGGCAGGAACCACAATTCCCTCGAGGCCGTCGGTGATCAGTTCTTGCTGGGCTTCGATATGGCTGCTGACCACTGCCAAACCGCTGGACATCGCCTCGAGGGTGGCAAGCGATTGGTTTTCGCCCCAGGTGGGCTGCAACAGCACATCCGCAGCGCGGTAGATCTCGGGCATGTCTTGGCGGGTTCCCAACCAGGTCACATTGGGCGCGGAAAGTGGCTCGAGTAGTGGGCGCAGTTCTCCGCCGCCCACCAGCACAAACTGGAGGGTGGGGCAGCGCCGAGCGGTTGCCAGCACCGCCAAATGGTTTTTCTCGATACTCACTCGAGCGGGAACCAGCACAGTAAAGCCTTCAAATCCCAGCTTTTGGCGCAAATCTTCGCGCTCCTCGCTCGAGTCAGCGGGTCTAAATTTTACGGTATCCACCCCGTTCGGCACCGCCGCCACCCGCTCGAGGTGATGAACCCGCTCGAGGTGGGCCGCACCCCACTTGGACACGGTAATCAAATGGTCACAACCCCGCATATTGGGCGCTCCAATCAGGCCGTAGCCGATTTGGTAGACCTTTTTTAGAACACCAGGGTAATAAATCAAAATCTGATCATGGATCAAACCAATGTGCGGCCCAGGCAGGGTTTCACGGATTTTGCGGTGGTTTTGCGGAAACCACGCCGACAGAATCAGCGCATCGTAATTGTGCGGGATCTCGGACAGCGTCTCATAGGCATGAACCCAAATTCCCCGCTCTTGGAGCTGCTCCCGAATGCTGCGGTTCCCCTCGAGCCGAGGCAGGGCCACTGCCACCTTATGCCCCTTGGCCTGCAAACGCGGCAGCATCTCCCGCAAATAGGTTTCGCTGCCGCCCACCGTGGGTGCATCGCTGACGAATAAC
>JANYFS010000449.1 GCA_025359705.1 Deinococcales bacterium
TGCTGAACACCCTCGAGGGGCTGACTATGGCCCTGAATATTGCCGACCCGCACGGTTTGGCCCAAGATTTAATGATGCTGATGGACGGCGCATGGGCCGCCGCCCGCATGTTTGGGCCAGGAAACTACTCGAGTCGGGCGGCGGTGACTGCCAAAATCCTAATTGCCGCACAATTGAGTTAAGTTAAGATTATTTTCCCTCGAGCTATTTTTGACCATCACTCACTATATTGCTCGAGAATGATTATTCAAAAGGCAAGAGCATGGGCTTAAATCTCAAAGCATCCGCTGCAACAAAATGTAGCGGAACCCCTTCCCAGTGCTTTCGCAGGCGCTCGGGGTTCACGCCGTGGAGGTGTCCATACACCAAGGCATCGGGGCGGAATACCTCGAGCAGTGTGGTAAAACCCGTGGGCCTTCCGCTCGAGGCAGTGGGCGGGTAGTGCAACATCACAATGGTTTTGAGGTCTCGTGTGCCTTTCAATTTTTTGGCAGCCTGCAAACTCATCCGCAAGCGCTCCACTTCCCGCTTGTAAATCTTGTCATCCTCGAGCGAGAAATCTTCGGAGTCGGGGCAGCTCCAACCCCTCGAGCCACACAAAATAGCGCCATTCAGCTCGAGGGCATCGTTTTGCAAAGCGTACATTTGGGGCGGCAAGGCTTGGCGCAGTTTGCCAATGGCAGACCACCAATAATCGTGGTTCCCCCTCGAGATCACTTTGATGCCTGACAAAGCCGCAATCTCCAGCAGGTCAATAAGCGCACCCTCGAGCGACATAGCCCACGAAATATCGCCAGGAATCAGCACCAGATCGTGTTCGGTAATCCCCACCGAGCGCCAACCATCAAAAAAAGCCTCGGGATGCCCTGTCCAGTTGCCTCCAAAAATATCCATCGGTTTGGGCGCGGCTCGAGACAAGTGGGGGTCGGCAATGGCAAAGATTCGCATAATGTTGGGTTTATGATACTTGGAGATGGATGGATTATTTGTTGTCCGTTGTCCATCGTCCGTTATGCGTTTTTCATTTTTTATATTAAAAATTCGATTGACACGATCTTTTTCTTACCCTCTCAACTCGAGCGCCGTTTAAATCCCGTCCGCTTCAAACTCGAACCCTGCCTCCACCCTCGAGCGGGTTCCTGATCTGGTTCACCCTCTTGTTCTTTAGCCTGTTCTTTAACCTGTTCTTCAATTTGGGTCATCAGTGGGCGCAATGCCTCGCCAATTTGCTTGGGACTGAAACCGCGCCGCAGCAAAAAACCGTATGCCCTTGGGTAGCCACGGTGTCCCGCTGCCAGCCAGCGCTGCCCATTGCGTTCCACCAAACGGGCCAATTCGGAAGGCTCGAGGTCGGGTTGGGATTCTTCCAACTCCTCGAGGGCTTCTTTTTGGGTGGCATGGTCGATGCCACGGCGTTGCATGGTTTGCTGCTTGCGCCGTTCGCCCCAGCCCCGTGTGCGGGCGATGCCCTCGGCAACGGCTTTATCGTTGACAAAATGATAGTCACGCATCTTGAATAAGATGCGCTCGAGCAGGTTTTGCGCGTCCTCATCGCTGTGAATGTCGGGAGCGGGGTATTGCTCGAGGCGGCGCAGCAGTTTGCGTTTTAGCTCGAGTTCGGAATGCGCTTTGGAGGCGATCACGCGGTAGGCGTATTGCAAAAGGGAGGTTTCAGTTTTGCTCGAGGTGTAGGGTAAATCTTCACTCGAGTCTTCCAAAAAATCTTCGCTCGAGTCTTCGTTCATATCGTTATCGTTGTTCATATCGTTGTTCATGTCGTTGTTCATAAGTGGATTTTGCTCTTCCATTTCCCACCATAAAAGCGCCAAGCATAGAGCAGCGCCGCCACACTCAAGTACACCAACGCCCCAAACCATGCCCCCTCGAGTCCCCATTTGGTTTGGCTAAGGTACTGCGACAGCGGAACCATGATGCCCCAAGTTCCTAGCAACACAATCCAAAAGCGGAAACGCCCGTCGCCTGCGCTTTGCAGGGCCGCACCCAGAATAATGCCCAAAGCATCAAACAACTGATAAAAAGTCATCAGGTGCATCACCGTGACCGCCAGTGGGAAAATTTCCGCTTTGTTGGTAAATAAGGCAATCATGGGTATAGGAATCAGCCAGAAAAAAGCCGACAGTACCAACATAATCACAATGCCCAGCAATGCCCCCCACCAGCCCACCTTGGCGGCAATCTCGGGCTTGCCTGCACCCAAATAACGGCTAAGCAGGCTACCCGTGGCCCCACCCAAGGCAAAAGCGGGCATAAAGCCAATCGCGGCCCATTGGTTAGCAATTTGCGAAGCCGCCAGCGGCAATGCCCCCAACCTCGAGATAATAGCTTGGAAGGCGGCGAACGCCGTCACCTCGAGCAGTTGCGCCCCGCCCACAGGCAGGGCCATTTTGGTCACGCTCGAGAGTTCGCGCAGGCTGGGGCGTTTGGGGCGCAGGTCGTAGGTTTTGCGGTACATACGGTACAAGAAAAACAGACTGAGCAAAGTTTGCACAATCACAGCAGCTAGGGTGGCCCACGCCGCGCCCACAATACCCCAATGCAGCACATAAACCGCAGTCACTGCCAAAACCATATTGCTAATCACCGCAGTCCAAGCCAAAATCATGGGGGTTTTGGAGTTGCCCAGTGCAATCATAAAACTGCTGGCAACTGCCATTACAAAGGCAAAAGGGATCTCAAACAAGCGAATATTCACATAGATTTTAACCGCCTCAGTGACGGCTGCGTCCGATGCCATCAGATGCAGCACCAAGGGCAATAAGCCCAAACTCAGCAGCAAAACAGGAATTCCCAGCACCCAAGCCAAGGCGTAAAACACCCCAAACCAGCGCGAAACCCCCTTTAGATCGCCTTCGCCCAGCGAACGGGCGGCAAAAAAAGTCACGCTCTCGAGGGTTCCTTTAAACAACAACTGAAAGGCCAGAATCAACAGGTTGCCCAACCCCACCGCCCCCACTTCCACGGTTCCCACCCGACCCATCAGCGCGGTATCGGTCATGCCCATCAGGGTATAGGCCACAAAAGACATCATCATGGGAAGGGCCAATTGGAAGAGTTCTTTGGGCAGGGCAAAGCGGTCTAAAGCGGAATTCTCTCGAGCGAGCATAAGCTCCAGCTTAGGACTTTTTTAGTAAAAAGGTATAGGCCAAAATGCCTAAATATAAACTTTCACCCCGTCTCTTGCGCTAGAGGCGGTTAATCTGTAGCCATGCAACCCAAAGTCGGCGAACTTGCCCCAGATTTCAGCGCCATCAGCGACAACGGACAACATATCACCCTTTCAGAACTGCGTGGAAGCTGGGTGGTACTGTATTTTTATGTCCGAGCAGGAACCAATGGCTGTAGCACCGAGGCGGGACGTTTCGAGCAAGCCCTGCCCGAATTTACCAACAAAAATGTCAAGGTCTTGGGCATCAGCACAGACACCGAGGCTTCACAGGCCAAGATGCGAGAAAAGTGCAGCCTCAGTTTCCCAATGATTCCCGATGGAGACAAGAAAATCTGCAAAGCCTACGGCACCATTGGCGGCCTAATGGGTTTGCTCGGGGTTGCCAGTTTTCAAACCTTTTTGATCGACCCACAGGGCAAAATTGCCATGCACTGGCCCAAAGTCAACCCCTTCGATCCCACCAAAGCGATTTTTGAAGCCCTAGATCAACTTCAGCGCCTCGAGAAAACCGTTTAGAGCATTTTGAATACACAGGAAAACTACTCGAGCAAAAAGCAATCAGATCGTTTGGAACGCCATATTCCCAACTATTCTTTCAACGGAAAACGGATCACGGCAAACTGCTCTAAAGCAGCGCCTGAGCCACCACATTTTTAAACTCGAGGGTATCTCCCGAAAAGGCTATGCCTGCGGAAAGTTGTAATCCTACAAAACCACTGCCCAAATGCACCGCATCGTCCAAAGATTGCCCCTCGAGGGTGACACTTTGGGGGACATTGGGGATCAGGGTAGCGCTACCGATTTTACGGCTGGCAAGTTCGGACAAGCACACAAAGTACGGAGCATAGGCCAAGCATTCGCTGGGTGCGCTCGAGCGGGCGTAAAAATTTACGGTGATCGGTGCAGTGGTTTTGGCAGTGTAGGTCACATCAGCGTAAATTCGCGCCTTGACAAACAGCACCTTGTCTTTAATTTGGGCATCCGAAGAGTAGGCGACTGCGCTGCTGGCAGGGGTAAAGGCAAAACCTGGCACGGTCAATGCAGTGCTAAAATTTCCCAAGTTTTGCGATTGCACAGACACCGTTCCACCGCATCCCACCAGCAAAAAAGAGAGGGCAAGGCTGGAAACCCCAACTATTTTTGACACAGTTATTTTTGACACAGTTATTTTCGAGGAAGTATTCATGCACTCGGTTGTACCACGTCACGCTTTTTCTCGAGCGGGTGATAAAACACCCCAACTACAGCAGTGCCTGGGCCACCACCTTGGTGAACTCGAGGCGATCTGTGGAAAAGGCCACCCCCTGCTCGAGCTGCAAACCCAAAAAGCCATTTCCCGCGTGTACTGCGTCGTTCAAGGCTTGTCCCTCGAGGATGATGTCTTGGCTGGTGTTGGGGGTGAGGGTGGCGCTACCGATTTTTTGCGAATTGGGTTCGTTGCTGCAAACAAAATAGGGGCCAACTTTGGTGCAGGTAGCGGGCAGGCTCGAGCGCACATAAAAATTTACTTTGATGGGCGCGGTGGTTTTGGCAGTAAATTTGAGCGAGGCATAAATCCGCACCCTGACCAGTGGAACGGTCTGTTTGATTTGCGGATCGGGCAAATACCCCACATCGCTCGAGGGGTTGGTGGAAACCTGGTCGGGCGAGGTGATAGCAATGGTGAAATCATCGAGGTTGGTGGATTGCAGCGGAATAATCCCGCAACCCATCAGCAAAAAAGCAGGCGCGAGCAGGATGGCTCGAGGGAGAAAGCGCAAAGTCATATGTGGGATTTTACCATGTGGCAGTTGCAACGCTCGAGCCTCATCTTTTAGCTCTATTCAATCTTTACAACGAATAACGAATAACCGTACTCAATATTCAATCTTCCCACTCGAGCGCGACCACGCTTCAAAGGCGGGCAATGCACCTTGCCGATTCAGCTCGAGCATGGGAAGTTTGCGCTGTGACTTCTCGAGGGCCAGTTCTTCATAAATAAATTGATCGTCGAAACCAATCGCGGCGGCATCGGCTTGGGTACAACCGTAATAAACCCGCTCGAGCCGCGCCCAATAGATCGCGCCCAAACACATCGGGCAAGGTTCACAACTGGTATAAATCTCGCAGCCCGATAGGTCGAAGGTTTGCAAAAGCTGCGCCGCCGCGCGGATCGCCACCACTTCGGCATGTGCGGTGGGGTCGTGGCTCGAGGTGACTTGGTTGCGGCCTCTGGCAATGATGATTCCGTTTTGCACAATCACCGCACCAAAAGGGCCACCCGTAGTGTTCTGGACGTTCTCGAGGGCTAGTTTTGTCGCCTCGAGCATGTGGTCTGGATTGGGTTGGGTCATATGGGAACTCCTTTGAAAACGCTAAATACCATCGATTTAAACATAACAAATCTAAACACAATATAAATACCAAATTCCGCAAATAAATAACGGATAACGGATAACGAATTTAAAACTCTACAGCTTGCGAAGTGGGATGTACCAATATCTCGTCGAGGCGCACATTTTCGGGCTGCTCGAGGGCATAAACCACCGCTCGAGCAACATCTTCGGG
>JANYFS010000462.1 GCA_025359705.1 Deinococcales bacterium
CCCAGTACATCGCCCTCGAGACAGACATGGCTTTTTTTAGTGCCAAAAATAAATTTAAGGCACTGGCGGCGCACGATGCCCTGATGAATGTTTCGGCGGGGCTGCGAACCCTGGCGGGCGCACTGATGAAAATGGCAAACGATGTGCGCTGGTTGGCCTCGGGGCCGCGCAACGGCATTGGCGAACTGAACATCCCTGAAAACGAACCAGGCTCGAGCATCATGCCAGGCAAGGTCAACCCCACCCAATGCGAAGCGTTGACGATGGTGGCGGTGCAGGTCTACGGCAACGATGCGGCGGTGGCTTTTGCGGGTTCGCAGGGCAATTTTCAGCTCAATGTATTTAAACCCGTGATGGTTCATAATGTCCTCGAGTCGATTGCTTTGATTGGCGATGCGTGTGTGGCTTTCAACGACAATTGTGCAGTGGGCATCGAACCCAACCTCGAGCGCATCGAGCATAATTTGGCGATCAATCTGATGCAAGTCACCGCGCTAAACCGACATATTGGCTACGACAAAGCCGCCAGCATTGCCAAAAAAGCCCACAAAGAAGGCAGCACTTTGCTCGAGGCAGCCTTGGCTTTGGGTTATGTGACGGCGGAAGAATTTGAGAAATGGGTGATTCCTATTGAAATGACCTATCCCGTTGCTTGAAGAGGGTAAGAGAGTAAGAGGGTAAGAAAAAGATTATGGCTCGAGTGGGAGTTTGTGTATCTTTGGTAGGGTGTGGGTTTTAAACCCGCCCTTGTTCGCTCGAGCTTTATATTTAGAGGAGTCGGAATGATCAGCTATCCCACCATTTATACGGATGCTCGAGGAACAGAAAATACCGTCATTAACAATGATGGAGAAACGCTTCAGATATGGCTTCGCGGGGTTGAGTTTATCGGAGGGTCTTTTGATGCACTAACTCCATCTGAAGAAGCGACCCCTGAGCAGCTCGAGCAATTTTCGATATGCCTTGATTGGCTTTGCTCGTATCGGATTGAATTTCAAATGCCTATTGCAATTCAAGATCACCAATTACAAGCGAGCGGACAACTTGCTATAGAATTTGCTGTTGGTTATCATACTAGTGAATACGTTCCAAGAAATGCTGATGATCCTTCGGGTATTAAAATTTCTTTGGTATATGAAGGTGGTATATATTCAAATTCAAAAGAAGATCTTTGCTTTGAAAATTCTTTGTTGAGAATACAAAAACAATTGCCAGATGGTGTATTTATAAAATCTTGCATCACGTGTCTCTATTCAGACTATAGCCCTTATGGGAATGGAATGTTTGGCAGTATGATGTGCTTTCGCAATATAAAAGCCGAATACATCAAAGTTAAATCTAAGAAGGATTTTTGGAGCGTGTACAAACGAGAGGATCGTTGGGTACAAGAGACGTATTTATGCTCAGAATTTGAACGCAGAATTCCTGGAACGGGTTATCGCGGCTAGCTTTGTGTCATGTTTGCCAATATGATTTATGACCCCGAACTCGAGTAGCGTTCAATTCCCGTATTCCAAACCCAAAGCCCCACACCTAATAAAGCCACAGCCACCAACGGCGAAACCCACGCCAGCAGTCCTACATGTTTGCCCAGAAAATAGCGGGCATGAAAAAGCCCCTTTTCAGGGGCTTCTTTGAAGTCTTCACACCTACTTTAAAACCAAGCCCTTGCAGCAGGCCATGCAAAAGCCACAATCAAGAGGCCCATGCTCAGGGCAATTCGCATGACCATAGATGGCACGCTCGAGTTGGAGTTTTTGTAGAGGCTGAGCAGCATCAATACCGCACACTCGAGGATCATCAGCGGCAAGGGCAAGGCAAAGACCAAGGCGTACAAACAGACCACCACCCCAATGGCAATGGGTCGGTCATAGCGCTTCTCGAGGGTGACAAAGGCGTAGCTGCGCCAAAAGGGTTCGGTTAGGGGCAACAGTACCAATGGAAAGACCAACCACAGGCTGGGCAAAGAAATCGGCAGATAATAGCCGTTCCAAGGGACGGGTAGATTGCGGGTCAGGTAGGCGTAGCCAACCGTCACCAGCGTCCAAGCCACCCCTGCGCCCACTGCTAAGCTCAAACTTTCAGGATTGAAGGTGGGAAACAACACTTCGCGGGGTCGCCAACCCAACGAACGGGTATTTTGCCAAGTGAGGGCAAACACAATTAAAGCAAAAATTCCATAAAAGATGGGCAGTGAAACCGTATTTTGCAAGGGTGTCCACATCGAGAGCAAATTGTTATATACCACACTGCCGTGTACCATAGTCAGCACCAAAGCACCCGACAAGCCAACGATCAAAATACGGTACACCCCTGCTACTGTCCAAGGGCGTTGCCCTTCATCAAACTCGAGGGTGGAAAGCGGTTCGATGCGACTTTCTCCAAACAAATGCAGCAATAACAACACCAAAAGCGGCAGCAAAAAAGGGGTCAACAGATTAAGAAATGCCCCCAAAACATTGTATACTCCGTTCAATTGATTAAGTACCAAACCACCCTTGCCAATTTCACCAATACCATAGTAAGCCATTGCCAAAGAAGACATAGCTTTGATCCGTACATCGTTGGTCACAGCTCGAGTGTTCCTATTGATTTGCTCGAGGGCTTTTTCCAAAGTGCCAATGGCATCTTTGGTTTTGCCCGAGGCCCACTGAAGGTAGCCTCGCTCGGTCAGTAGGGTGGGATTATCCGAATTGCCTTGAGTTACTACGGCAAAGGCTTTGCTGGGGTCGGTTTGCAGCAAACGTTCTGCTAGGGCCACCCGTGCTAGGTCATTTTTGGGATCATATTGCAATACTTCTTGGTAAGCCGCAATCGCTTCTTCGGGGCGCTCGAGGGCATCGAAAGAACGCGCCCGCACCAGCAATTTACGGTTGGAGTTGACCCGCACGCCCGCACTTTCACTGAGGGCTTGCTCATAGTTGGTCTGGGCAAAAGCGAGTTCGGCAGAGACCAACACAGTTTCATCATCGCTGGGAGCCAGTGCTTTTGCTTTCTCGAGGGCTTGACTGGCCCCGTCCAGTTCGCCCATTGCCAGGGTGCTGGCGGCTAAAATTTGCCATGCTTTGACATCTTTAGGATCATTGGTAATGGCTAAGGTACACTGGCCCTTCGCACTGGGATAGTCTTTGACCTGAAAAAACACTTGGCACTGCGCGGTATAATTCTGAGCTGGCGCAGCTCCTGCCAAACCCAACAGACTCGTTATACAAACAAGTAAAAACCACAAAGATCGTTTCACACTCTCATCTTAACATTACCTATAGCTCAAATGTCTCAGAATTTTTAACATCGGTTATAAACCCCCATCCAAAGTGAGCAAAGGTCGGTACAATTCGGGGCGGCGATCCCGAAAGAAGCCCATACCCGCACGGTGAACACGGGCCGCCTCGAAATCCAAATCGCTAAGCAAAATGGTTTCGCTCGAGGGGGGGGCATGTTGCAACATCTCGCCCTGGTAATCGCAGATAAAAGAATGCCCATAGTAGGTCTGTGTAACCTGTTGAGAACCTGTACCCATCCGCTCGAGGCCAATGCGGTTTGCTGCCGCCAAATAGGTGCTGTTGCAGACCGCATGGCCCAACATGGCCCGCTGCCACATCTGGTGGCTATTGGGGCTGGCAACCTCGGCGGGTTCGGAGCCAATGGCAGTAGGGTACAGCAGCACATCCGCCCCCTGCAAACTCATGATCCGCGCGGCTTCGGGGAACCACTGATCCCAACAAATCCCCACCCCAATTTTGCCGTAGCGGGTAGCCCAGGTTTTAAATCCGGTATCCCCGCTATTAAAATAATATTTTTCTTCATAGCCAGGGCCATCTGGAATGTGAGATTTGCGGTAAATCCCCAACAAAGTGCCGTCGGCATCCAGCATGGCAAGGCTATTGAAATGGCTTTGATTTGCCGCTTCAAAAAAGCTGATCGGCAAAACCACCTGTAGTTCGGCAGCCAGTGCCTGAAAGCGCCCCAAGAAGGGATGCCCCTGCACGGGATGAGCCAATGCAAAATATTCTTCCCGCTCGAGTTGGCAAAAATACAGGTTCTCGAATAGTTCGGGAAGCAAAATAATCTGCGCCCCTTGGGATGCGGCTTGGCGCACCAGACGCTCGGCAGTCTCGAGGTTGCGCTCGAGGGAATCGGTGATGGCGGTTTGGATGATGGCGAGTTTGGGCATGATGTGGGTTCCTCGAGGGTAAGAGAGTAAGAGAGTAAGAGAGTAAGAATAAGCTCGAGATGTTTAATTTCTTTATCGTTATTTATATTTTATTATCGTTCTTTGTCTTTTTACGAAAAACGGATAACGGATAACGAACTACAAAATTCCTTCCCCCATAGGCTGTTGCTGCGTCACACAATGAAAGGAACCTCCGCCGTTGATAATCGCTCTCGAGGAAAGTCCAATGACTTGGCGGTTGGGAAAAAGCGGGCGCAGAATCTCGAGGGCTATGGTATCATTGGGATCACTATATTGGGGAACCACTACAAAACCGTTACCGATGTAAAAATTAGCGTAGGTGGGCGGTAGCCTATGACCTTCCATCTCGAGGTATTTGAGGGGCAAAGGCAATTCGATAATGGTGAAGGGGTTTCCCTCGAGGTCGCTGAAGGTTTTGAGGTATTCGAGGTTGTGCTGGCTCATGGCGAAGTTGGCATCCAGCGGGTCGCTGCACATCACCGTAACAATGGTGGTTTCGTTAATAAAGCGGGTGATGGTATCGATGTGTCCATCGGTGTGATCCCCCTCGAGGCCAGACTCGAGCCAGAGCAGTTTCTGGATACCCAGGTTTTGCCGCAGGGCTTCTTCGATTTGAGCCACGTCAAGCGTAGGATTTCGCTCTTTGGTTAGCAAACATTGCCGAGTAGTCAGGGCCACCCCCCGCCCATTTTGCTCGAGGGAGCCACCTTCCAGCACCATATCCACATCCCAGTGGCTGATTTTGAGATATTGCGCCACTGCTTCGGGGGCGGCGTTGTCGAGCTGCCAATCATATTTTTCGCCCCAGGCATTAAATTTCCAGTTGGTGAGGCTCAGTTCTTGGCCTTGTTCTTGGCCTCGAGTGATAAAAAGCGGGCCATTGTCGCGGAACCATACATCGTTTAAGGGTATACGATGAAAAATTAGATTTTCGGTATCGGAAAGCCTTGCTCGAGCGTCGGCTTCTGCTTCGGGGTCGCGCACCAGCAGATGTACTGGCTCGAAGCGGGCGATGGTTTTGACCAGTTCGGCAAACTCGAGCCGCACCCCCTCGAGCTGTCCAAACCAGACTTCATCGTCGGCAGGCCAAGAAGTCCAAGTCGCGGCGTGGGGTGTCCACTCGGCGGGAAGCGAAAAGCCTAGCTCGAGCGGGGTTTGCTGGGGTTCGTGCTGGGGTTCACTCGAGGGATTTTGGTTTGGGGAATGAAAA
>JANYFS010000623.1 GCA_025359705.1 Deinococcales bacterium
TTTCAGAACAGACACCGATACTCCTAATACTTCAGAAGCAGATGATTATATCCAACTCTGGATACAGGAATATCCACTATATCAAGACAATATTTTTGCTGTAATTGGGGGTTAGCATAACCCGTGGCCCGACGGAGATTGGGGAGAATTATTAGACGAAAAACTAATGTTTTGGATTTTACAAGATGCTGAACCTTGGTTTGAAGTTTGGGAAACATCTCATGGTCTAAAGATTTTACAGCGCTTCACATGATTTTAACATCACGTTTCAATATAAAAATTCCACATACTAATTCTATCAAGTAAATTTTAATGTGAAAGTCTTCTAAAGTCATAATTCCGTCAGGATCAAGCGGCATCTACACGTGAAATTTAGGGCTTTTACCCCTCGAGATGAGTGCCGTACATAGCGGAATACACCGTTTGCTCATCATCACAAGATTGGGTGGGGTAGAGTTGGGCAGACCTGTTTTGGGTAAAATTTCCACATTGGAGCTGGTGTGAAGCGTTCTTTAAAACCTTTTTTTAAACCTGCACAAATCCTACTTTTGCTTGCTCTGTCTTGGCAAACCCACGCTGGGGCGCAGGAATTTGGCCCTTGGCAGAGCTTGGGGCAGGTGGCCTATACCCTCGAGGGGGTGAATTTGCGGGAGACTCCGCAAAACGACGGGAAACGCCTGGATAGCATTGGCTCGAGGCGCACCGTTTTTGTTTGGCGCACACTTTTTGACGATCAAAACCAACCAGAATGGGCGCAGGTGCTGTACAACGACCATATTGGCTATATCAAACACAAATCCCTCGAGCGCAGTAGCCAGCAGCAACAAATCGCCACCCTCGAGCCACAAGGCGCTTTGCCCTACCTGCCCGGCAAACCCACCCAAATCCGTATTGTGCAAGGCGAAGACAGCACCAAATTTTGGCGGGTGCGGATTTTCCCCCTCTCGAGTTCCTATCTGCTCGACCACGATTTGGATCAACTGCAACTTGCGGGCGCGGCAAGTTTTGAGGGCGATATAGAAGTCAAAACAGAGGTGAAAACCAACACCAACACGCTCGAGCTGCCGCCGCAAAAACCAGGGGCATTTCTGGTGACACTGGCAGCCGCTGGCAGCCCCGAGGTGATTCAAGACGCGGCGGTGATGCTCTGGAGCAATTTGGGCGTGGTGGTCAAGGCATCCCCCGAAAACAGTGTGTTCTGGACGGTGAATCTGACCACAGGACAGCCGCTGGCAGGGGTGAAACTGAAGCTGTGGGGCCGCCCCAGCACTCAAAACACACCCCTCAAAGCACCCCTCAAGGCACTGGGCGAATTCAGCAGCGACGCGACTGGAATGCTCGAGGTAGCCCACCCAGCGGGTTGGGAATTACATTACCAAGCCAGTTTTCAGGGCGAGAGTACCCCCCAGTTGGCGTATGGTCAAACTGATTTGCACTCGAGCGACACCCCAAAAATCAAAGCCTTTTTGCTGACAGATCGCCCGCAATACCGCCCTGGCGAAAGTATTCAGGTTAGTGGCATGGTGCGACAGGTGAGTATTGCGGGTTATGAGGTGTACCGTGGCGAGGCCAAATTGATTTTGCAAAATGCGGTGGGTAGCCCCCTATTCAGCAAAAACATTGTGCTGGGCGGCATGGGCGAATTTAAAGAAAGCCTCGAGCCTGGCCCCAGTGCGGTAGCAGGGGATTACCAGGTGGTATTGCAAGCAGGAACCCCAAGGCTCGAGGGGGGTAAAATTCCCATTCGCATTGCGCCGTATGTCCAGCCAAGGATCAATCTGGAACTGAATTTTCCCAAAGAAGTGGTGGCAGGCGAGGTCAAGGGAAGCGTGAATGTGGTGGCGCTCGAGGGGAAACTTTCCCCCATCACCGCGCTCGAGCTGTGGGATCAGGTGCAGCAAGACAATAGTTTGGAGCAAGACCCTCGAGAACGAATGCAAAACCGCCTTGCGGCGGAGGATTTCCCCGAATTCCCGCTCGAGCAGCGTATTTCCAGCCCAGTCGAGGGGGGAAAGCTGCTCACAAATCTGTATTCCAAAACGGGCAAAGAAAATGTGAGCCTCAAGCTCGAGGCGGCAACGGCGGCGCGAAAAGGCTTGCCCCTGCTGCACCAATTGACTGTGCGTTCCAAGGATGATTTGGGCCGTGAGATTCTTGCCACTCGAGCGGTCAAGGTTTTTGCTGCAAACTTGGTGCTTTCGGGGAGTTTGCAAACCGAGGCCATTCAAGGGCAGCCCCTGAGCATTCAAATTGGCGCTCGAGCGGTGGGAACGGGCAATATTCTTGCCAAGCAGATTTTGGATACCAAGATTCGGGTATTGGCTTGGGAACAGAATACGTCGGGATCAAATGGACAAGCCCAATGGAGCCGCACCGAAAAGCAAGTTTCGGTTGCCAAAGTGCAAACCGATGCCTCTGGCAACGCCATCCTCGAGTTCACCCCCAGTTTTGCAGGAGATTTGCGCCTCGAGGTAACGGGCCAAGATCCACAGGCTCGAGTGGGCAAAATGAACCTCGAGTTGGGCTGGATCGTGGGTAAAGAGACCCACCCTGAGCCGCAATTTTCGCTCGAGACCAACCAACTTAGCTACGCAGTCGGCGAGATTGCCAAAGTGCGCTTGCGGGCCAGCAACCTGCCCGAGGGTACGGCGGTTTTGCTGGGGATTGCGGGAAATACTTCTGGAAATGTAACGGGTCAAACAGGACGTAGTTGGCAGGTGGTTCAGGTGCAAAAGGGCTATGCCAGTGCAGAATTCCCCCTCGAGGCTACCCACCAACCAGGGATCACTTTTCAGGCCGATGCGGTGCAAGGGGGGCAATGGTTCACACGGCGCAGTGGTTTGGTTTCGGTAGCGGTGCCAAACAAATTGCTGACGGTGAAAGTGCAGCCCAGCAGCCAGAATTACCCCTCAGACTCGAGCGCCGAATACCTGATCGACACCCGCATTGGCAGCACACCCGTGTCGGCTTGGGTGGCTCTGACCGTGGTCAATGCCAATCTGTACGAGCAATTCGAGAACCCCACCCCCAGCCCGTGGCGCTACTTTTGGGGCTTGAGTGAACCCAAAGTGCTGAGCCGCTCGAGCTTTACCCCTGCTCCAGATCCCGACCCCCTCGAGAACCCCAATACTTTTGCAAACACTGCATTCCCCGCCCGCCCAGACGCTCGAGATGTGGCTTTTTTTGGCACGGTACTGACCGACGCGCAAGGCCAGGGCAAAATCCGTTTTCGTTTGCCCAATAGTGGCTCGAGCTACCGAATTTCGGCGTATGGCATCACCGCCGACACCCTAGCGGGCAGCACCAAAGATCGGCTGCGTGCGGCGGCCCCGCTGTCGGTGACGCTGCAAAGCCCCAATATACTGCACCACGGCGACCACGCCACGGTCTACAGCACTTTGCAAAATGATACCTCCGCGCCGCTGTCCCTCGAGGTATCGCTGAGTAGTGGAAAAATGGTGCTGAGCCGCAAAATCACCCTCGAGGCCAAAAGTCAAAACACCGTGTCATGGGGCATCGATGCGCCCAGTAGTGGCGAACAAATGCCGCTGGTTTTGCAGGCGCAAGCAGAAAAAGAGAAACTTGCAGTGCGTCAAGAGCAAATAATTAACCTGCAACCGAGTGGGCAAATTCAACAAAACCGCGTAATGTTTGGCTCGGCAACTGCCGAAACACTTAAAGATGTTTTTACCCTCGAGCCTAGTAATCAAACTGGCAATTTAACCAGTGATAAAACAAATAATCCACCTGCTGATAAAACAAATAATCCAGTTAGTAATCAAGCTAATGATAAGCCTATCCGTCTGAGCCTAATCCTCTCGAGCGACGCTGTGGGCAGCGCTTTTTCCACTTTTTTCAGCCAGGTTTTTAGTCCTGCTTGCACCTGCACCACTCCGCAGGTGGCCCAAGCCCTACTGGGGAATTTGTGGCTCAGCAGCCTGGCTCCCAAACTGAATTTAAGCGCTTCCCCTGCGCTCGAGAGGGCGATTACCAGCAACTTGGGGCAGCTTTATGCCTTGCAACAATTTGCCAACGAACGGGGCAGCACAGGTGGCTGGGGATGGCAGGGCAACATCAAAAGCGATGCCCACAGCACCGCTTTGGCGCTCGAGGCACTGATTTTGGCCCGTTCGCAGGGTTTGGATGTGGATACTCAGCGTTTGAATGTTGCTGCTGACAAAGCCCAAGTTTTGCTCGCGGAAAGCCTCGACCCGAATGTGAAGGTTGAATTGGGTTTGGCTTTGTACGGATCGCAAACCCTGACGGGCAAAAACCTGCTGGAGCTTTCTAGCCTCGAGGGGTTAAGTTTCAGCTCTAAAGCGCGTCTGGCAATAGCTTTAGTAAGTTTTAGCAAAAGTCGTGGCAAAAATATTTATTTCGGTTTGGGCAACCCCAGCACTCCCCTCGAGCGGGCCTGGGGGTTGCTGGCGGGGCTAGATTACGACCCAATTGACACACTGGAACCCGCCGCCCTCGAGCTGGCCCAACTTCGCACCAGCAGCAAAATGACCCTTGCCGAAGAAACCGTGACCCTGTTTGCACTGGGCAAATTTGCCAGTCTGCGCCCGCAAAAACTGGGAACCTTGCCTGCGGTAACGGTGCGTCTAAACGGTACCGAACTTGCCAAACTCGAGGCGGGTTCGGGCATGGGCGGGGTGATGCCCCTCGAGCTGAGTTTGGATAAATTGGCGGCGCACATAGCAATGCAAAATACCCTCGAGCTGGAAAGCACTGGGCCGCTGTACGTGGTTCGCACCCTCGAGCTTGCAGGAACAACCGCGCCCAACCCAACCGCAGGAATCTCCCTCGAGCGCAGCTACGAATTCCCCGAAGTCCCGCTGGATACCACCGTTTGGGTCAAGTTGAAATTCAAGCTCGAGCAACCCTTATTTCATTTGCGCCTGACCGATTTTGTGCCAGCGGGTTTTGAAGTCTTGGAAGACCGTCCACTCGAGGGACTGCCCCAAGACACCGTGGGCAAGCCACTCTACAGCGACCATATTTGGGACGCGAGCCAAAGCATTTTTATGTTTACCCGTTTGGACGCGGGCGAATACACCGTCAGCTACCGCCTACGTGCCACCTCGAGCGGGAAATTTTACGCCCCCGCACCACGGCTCGAGTCGTTGGATGATGCGGGGGTGTGGGTTTTGGGGAATTCTGGGGTTGTTGGGGTGAAGTGAGTCGCTGCGCTCGAGGGTAAGAGGGTAAGAGAGTGAGAGAGTGAGAGGGTAAGAAAAAGATTTGGCTCGAGGATTTGGGGTTTCGGCTGGCGTTTCACCCCTCTCGAGCGCAAAGCGCTACCCGTCTTCTCGCCCTCTCGAGCGCGAAGCGCTACCCGCCCTCTATCTTCTCAAGCGCTAATCGTTCTCTTCGCCACACCCATCGCCGCCTCTTTCACCGCTTCGCTGAGCGTGGGGTGGGCGTGAATGGTGCGGGCCAAATCTTCGGCGCTGCCGCCAAATTCCATAACCACCACCGCTTCAGAAATCAGCTCCGAGACGTTGGGGCCGACCATATGCACCCCCAAAAGCCTGTCGGTTTGGGCATCGGCAATCACCTTCACAAAGCCGCGCGTGTCGTTGTGACCAATCGCCCGCCCGTTGGCAGCGAAGGGAAATTGACCGACCTTGTATTGGGTACCCTCGAGTTTGAGTTGAGCTTCGGTTTTACCCGCCCAAGCAATTTCGGGCGAGGTGTAGATCACCCAAGGCACCGCGCCATAATTGACATGCCCCGCTTGACCCGCCATGATTTCCGCCACCGCAATGCCTTCATCCTCAGCTTTGTGAGCCAGCATTGCGCCGCCAATCACGTCACCCACCGCATAAACCCCTTCGAGGTTGGTTTGGTAGTGGTGGGTTTTGATAAAGCCCCGCTCGTCCAGCTCGAGGCCAACATTTTCCGCGCCTAAATTGGCGGTGTACGGAACCCGA
>JANYFS010000499.1 GCA_025359705.1 Deinococcales bacterium
TCATGGTGGTTCTCCTTGATGGTGATACGGTGGTGTGATCAGAAAAGAGGCTTCTATGCTGAAGATCTGCCAAAATATACTACAGTTTTACAAACTCATTTCAACCTACAGATTTACAATATCTCTAAATTCTGCAAGAACGGTTGTGCTATTTGGCACCGCTAAATTGTAAAGACTCCACCACGCGGCGACCCAAAACCACCAGCAAGATAAATACGGGGATAATGGCAATAAACGTTCCCGCCATTAAACCTGTCCAATCTGGTGTGCCTTGAGGGGTCTGTGCCTTAAATACTTGGAGTGCTACAGGCAAAGTGTAGGACAATTCGTCTTTTGCCACCAAAAAAGGCCAGAAGAACTCATTCCACATTCCAATGGTTGTCAGAATGCCCAGTGTGACAAGTGGGCCTTGGCTAACGGGTAAGGTGATGCGGAAGAAAATCATGGCAGGGCCTGCACCATCTAAGTAAGCCGCTTCTTCGGTTTCTTTGGGTAGTGAGATAAAAAATTGTCTCAAGAAGAATACTGCAAAGGGTGACATCAAAATAAAAGGAGCAACCATTCCTTGCATGGTATTGACCCAGTGCCAAGTATTGATGGTGATAAAATTAGGAATGAACAAAACGATACTTGGAATCATTAGAGCAATCAAAAAGACAGTGAATATTGCGTCACGGCCTGGGTAATTCAAACGTGCAAACGAGTACGCCGCCATTGCTGAGAAAAAAGTTTGCCCAATCACGATCAAAAAAGTAAATATGGCGCTATTTTTCATAGCCGAAAGAAAATTAATGGTACTGCCCGAGCCACCAGCAGCTTGAACCTGTTCAGTTGTCAAGTTCCCCAAACCTAAAACTCGCTCAAAATTGATCAAAGTAGGCGAACTAGGCCACATGCTTCCCGCTTCGGCATATAGAGCTTTACTATCCATTAAAGCGGTTTTGAACACAATCCAAATCGGAAATACCGAAATGATGATCATTAGAACCAAGCCCATCCAGATAAACATTCTACCCCAGTTAAAGGCAGGTTTAGGGCGGTTGGTCAGAGGGGCGCGTGCTTTGATTACGGTAGTCATAATATACTCCCCTCCCTACTCGAGATCTGATTCGTTGGCGCGGAATACCCGCAACTGAAGCAGTGTGAAAAGGGCTAGCATCGCAAATAGCATCATACTCATTGCTGTTGCGTAACCCATGTTATTGAAATTAAAGGCTTGTTTGTAGATATAGTACACTAAAACTTGAGTGCTATCTACAGGCCCACCCTGAGTTGCGACAGATACGGTATCAAAGATTTGAAACGAGCCAATCAGTGATGTAACTAGCACAAATATGGTTACGGGTCGTACCAGAGGGATGGTCATACTCCAAAAAACGCGCGATTCGCTGGCTCCATCGATGTTCGCCGCCTCGTAGACTGTCTTGGGGACAGCTTGCAATCCAGCATAGAACAAAAGTGCATTAAACCCCATGTGTCGCCAGATATTGACAAAGGCAATCGTGGGAATGGCTTGGTCGGTGGAGGAAAAGAAATACTGCTTGCCAATAAAAGTATGTTGCAGCCATTGATTGATGATTCCAAGTTGTGGATCAAGCATCCAAACAAAAACCATAGCTACCAAGACATTGGACAATAAGTAAGGCAAAATAAGTAAACCTTTGAGAAACATGCCTTTGATTACGCGATCCATCGCAACTGCCAGCATCAGAGAAAGAGCTGTTTGTAGTGGAATATTCCACAGCACATATTTAACGGTAATCCACAATGCATCCCAAAATTTCGGATCATGAATAGCATCGTTATAGTTTTTCAGTCCAATATTGTTGGGACTAGTGGTACTGAGTAGACTATAGTCGGTAAAGCTAAGAAATAAGCCTTTCACCGCTGGATACAAATAGAAGATGGTAAAACCAATCACCGCAGGCAGAATGAACAAATAGCCAACGAATACTTGGCTGTTTAGTCCAGAGGGGGGGCGAGCTTTTTGGACTGTGGGCCTACGTACTGAAGTGGTCATACGGCCTCCTTAACTAGATTTAACTAGATTCGCGCACAACTAGAGAAACGGGTAAAAAAGTGGTTTGAGTAGGAGCATGGGAATCCTCGAGATTGCCAAGGAGTGTTCTAAGCGCTTGTCTTGCCATTTCATCATAAGGAACCCGAATAGTAGTTAAACTGGGCGCAGTGTAACGGGCAAATTCAAAGTCGTCGAAACCACTGATGGCAATTTCTTCGGGAACCCGAACACCCAGTTTGCGTGCTGCTAAAATTGCCCCCGCTGCCATACGATCATTGGCACATAGCAAGGCATCGGGTCGATGTTCAGTATTCCAGACTTCATAAAACGCATTTTCACCCGATTCGAAAGACCATTCACCAAAAACAATGTGATGAGGTAAATTGTGCGATTGAACTGCTTTAATATAGGCATTATGGCGGGTTATTGCACTACTAGCCAAGTCATCTTTAGGAATTAGTAAAGTTATACGGTTTCGACCTTTAGAAACATGATGATTAACCAATTCAAAAATACCTTGGGTATAGTCTGCTGTCACTGCTGAAACCCCCAGACTTGATGGTTCATTGTCAAAAAGCACACAAGGAAGACCCCACTCTTTGAACATTTGTACTTGTTTCGCAGCTAGAGTATCTCCAGTAATCACTACAATAACTCCACCAAAGCGACCTTGCATAAAGGCTTGTCGAAAAGACTCGAGGCTTTCGGGGCTTTTGCTATCTAAAAATGCAGTGGTCATACTATAACCGTGAGTGTAGGCTTCTAAAATAAAGGCAGATTGGATCAAGTTATGATAGGGATCATGAATATCTTCGGCATGGTATCCATAAAAAACACAACACAAGGTGGTAACCCTAGCTTCTCTCAGTGCTTTGGCAGCCTGATTGGGATGGTAGTCCAACATGCGAATGGACTGAATCACACGCTCTCGAGTGGTTGGGCGAACCGAACGGTGATCGTTAAGGACATTGGAAACGGTTTGATACGAAACACCTGCATGAGCCGCAACATCTTTTAGGGTGGCGCGTGACATCAGCACCTCCTTTGGTAATTCTCGAGTAATTCTGGTGCAATTCTAGCGGGTTTTGAGTTGTTTTTTTGAACGTTCAAATTAGAATAACCACAACCTTATACACTTGTCAAGAGCTTGTCAGGTTGTGATGCCAGCTCGAAGAGATTTGAACGTTCAACTATGTGTATGGAACGAAGAAAATACACTTGTGAAAAGACGCTCGAATGAGGTTGTTTCAACTCGGTATAATTTATTTTCGGGAATAAAACAGCACGGTTGTGCCTTTGGGGAAGGCCAGCTAAAATTGGAGGTTTGGTTCAAAAAATCAAAAAATATCATAGGCTTGTGAAAAAAAGCTCGAGCGAAAAACGCTTCGCTCGAGCTGCACATACCTAATTTTTTTACCCAATTTTTATAATGCGGATTCTGCCAAAACCTTGCGGGCCAGTGGCTCAAGCAATGCGCCGTTGGCTTGGCCTTGGCTGGCCTTCATCACTTGGCCCAGAAAGAAGCCCAACAAGCCCGTTTTACCGCTGCGGTAGGCGGTCACTTTATCAGGATTTTGGGCCATCACTTGCAAAATTAAAGCCTCGAGCGCGGTTTCATCGTTGATTTGGCGGGTTCCAGATTGCTCGAGCAAGATGTTGGGATCTTTGCCTGTCTCGAGGGCGGTTTGCAGGGCATCTTTGGCAGCATTGCGCGGGGTTTGACCCATATCCACACCGTTTACCAAGGTTGCCAGCATGTGCGGAGTCAAAGAAAGTTGGCCTTCACGCAGCGGAACTGCCAATTCGTTGACAATCCAATTGGCTAGGCTGGGCGCGGTTCCACCCGCCAAAACTGCTTGCTCGAGGAAATCTAAAAGCAGCACCTCTCGAGCCAAAACCAATACCTCGGCAGCCCCGATGCCCCGCGCAGCAAGGGCCATAACCCGCTCGAGTTCGGCTGTTGAAGGCGCGTTCACAGCAGGTTTTTCGTGTGATTTTTCGGGTAGTTTTTCCACCACAGCTCGAGGCTGACCTTTAACCGTCTTTTTCTCGCCCGCTTGACTTCCCGCACGCTCGCCTTCAGTTTTCCCCCAAGCATCCTTGAGGGTAATGATGCGGTTGAACACCAATTTCTCCCCACTGTCCACAGGGTCGCGCCAGAAAAAGCCCAATCGCTCGAGCTGATAGCGTTGCTCTAGGGGATCTTGCACAACACTAGGTTCGATGAAACCCTGGGCTACCTCGAGAGAATGGGGGTTGAGCTGCTCGAGGAAATCCCCCTCGCCCGCGTCGGGATGAGGAGCGTTGAACAGGCGGTCATAGAGCCGAAATTCGGCGGGGACAGCGTGCTGAGCGCTGAGCCAGTGGATCACCCCGCTGGGTTTCTTGCCTTCCCGTGGCTCTGATCCCAAGGTTTCGGGCAGGTAAACACAATGCAGCTCGAGGATTTCCCCTGCATCGTCCGTGATCACTTGGGTACATTCGAGGACGTAGGCTTGGCGCAAACGAACCCGTCCGCCCACGGTCAGGCGCTTGAAACCTTTGGGTGGATTGGCGCTAAAATCATCTTGCTCGAGGTAAAGTTCACGGGAAAAAGGAACCGCACGGCTGCCCACCAGCGGAATATCGTGGGGCCAGTAGGACATCTCGAGCGATTCGGTTTGGTCTTGTGGATAGTTGGTGATCACCACCTTAATTGGGTGCAAAACTCCCATCACTCGAGGGCTAATCCCATTGAGATCGTCCCGAATCGCCCCCTCGAGCAAGGCTAGATCCACCGTGCGGTTGGTGCGCGAAACGCTGATCATTTTGGCAAAGGCCCGCAGTGCCTCTGGGCGCACTCCACGGCGACGCAAAGCCCGCATGGTCGGCATCCGTGGATCGTCCCAGCCCAGAATTTTCGGAGGAACAAAGGGTTTATTCCAGCCCTCGAGGTGTTGATTTTCCACCAAGCGAATCAATTTGCGTTTGCTGACCACGGTGTACTCTAGGCTGCGCCGCCCAAATTCATATTGGTGCGGGCGGGTTTCCCCCTCCCAGACTTGCTCGAGCAACCAATCGTAGACCGCACGGTTATCAATAAACTCGAGGCTGCACAAACTGTGGGTCACACCGTCCAGGGCATCGGTCAGGGCTTGGGCAAAATCGTAGCTGGGATAAATGCACCACGCATCCCCCGTGCGGTAGTGGGTACGATGCACAATTCGGTACAATACAGGATCGCGCAGCTTCATATTGGAGCTTGCTAAATCCAATTTGGCCCGCAGGGTCTGGGTGCCATCAGGAAATTCCCCTGCCCGCATCCGAGCAAACAGCTCGAGGTTTTCGGCTATACTGCGCTCCCGAAATGGGCTGGCGGTGTCGGGGGTGTCCACCGTGCCACGGTAATTGGCAAAGTCTTCTTTGGGAACGCTATCCACATAAGCCAAACCTTTTTCAATCAGTTTCAGGGCATAGCCGTACAAGGCTTCAAAATAATCCGAAGCATAACTGACCTGATACGTCCAACCCAACCAGGCAAAATCATCAAAAAAACCCTGCACATACTCGAGCTTATCGGTTTCGGGATTGGTATCGTCTAGGCGCAGCACCGCTTGGCCTTGGTAATCCGCAGCAATGCCAAAATTCAGGCACAGCGCAAAAGCATGTCCAATATGCCCAAAACCGTTGGGATTGGGTGGAAAGCGTGTGACTACTTTGGTATATTTCCCCGCCTCGAGGTCGCGGTCTATGATCTCGGTGATGAAGTTGGGGGTGACATTTAGATGTGGGTTAGGAACTGGATGGGTAGTTTTATTGTCCATAGTTGGGCTACAGGATACTAGAAAATCCTGAAACGTGGCTCAATGTGGCTCGAGAGGTCTTACCGCTCACCACTCGAGGGAGGGGTTAGAATAGTTTGGTTCATCAGAACTAGCAGTAAATAAATATCCCAGAGCATTTGCTCACAATCAGTAGCAATCCCAATAATAGAATACCTTGGAAAAATCTAAACACTCGAGGGCTTCTGGAAGGATGAAAAAGCTACCTACTCCAACATCTCCCCACATAAATCCCAGATCATCATCTGTATCAAGTTGTAGTAAAAGCACACGTTCATCACCCATTTTTCGCGGGTCGTTTTGTCTAAAATCAGGGTATCCACCGATTCTATCGCCGTGTGAAGAGTGTAAGTCACCATATGCATCAATAATTGTTCGATCTTCTACGGTTTTTGATTGGAAAATATTAGCAAATCCAAAATCACAAATACTTATAGCTTGGTATTGATGCGTACCATTTAGGCCAATTGGAGATCCACTGTATAAAGGTAACATTGCACGTTTTTCAGATGCTTTATGTGTTTCCAAATTTTCATTATATTTCAATATCTTTTCATGATAAATAACACGGTGTCCAGTACCGCTTTCACCATCATCAAAGTCCATACCATGTACGTCGTTTTCTGCAATAAAAAACTGAAGCAATCCGGTTTGTGGAAACCCCTCGAGCTTGGGCAATTGCTCAAAATTGAGCTGTGCCAACAAATAAAGTGGCTTTCCTCTTGAGTCTAGGGGGTATTCCATGCCTTTGGGCCAATATGGAATCCCTCCTATTTTGGAGTCGCGCAAACTTGGTTCCCCCATCATCTTCTCGAGCTGAATACAGGGTTTTATGGTGGCTTCAATTCCGGTGCGGTATGGTTCTAACTCTGGGGGAAGTTCAAATAACATGCCTAAAATCATAACCCAATATTCTCCTCGAGCCGCTCCCAAAAAATCCAGTTCTAGTCAGGCTCGAGCGGGGGGCTTCTGCTGGGGGGGAAAGCCCTTTAGAATAGAATCCTAACTTACATCTGCACCAACATGCACCAACAGGGGGTTTTTACACATGGCTTTGAGTCTACTTGCAGGCAAACCCGCGCCTTACACGCTGCTCAGCAACATTCCACGTTTGGTTTCACACTACTATGCCTATATTCCAGACCCCGCAAATCCGCTCGAGCGGGTGGCTTTTGGAACCAGCGGACACCGAGGCAGCAGCAGCAACCGCACCTTCACCGAGTCGCACATTTTGGCAATCACCCAAGCGGTGGTGGAATACCGCGCCTCGGTGGGGATTACCGGGCCGCTGTTTATTGGCATGGATAGCCACGCCCTATCCGAAAGTGCCTGGTGTACGGCGCTCGAGGTGTTGGGCGCGGCTGGAGTTGCAGTGCGCTATGAAAAAGGGCGCGGCCTGACCCCCACCCCGCTGATTTCGCACGCGATTTTGGCCTATAACCGCGCGGGCAACCCCGATCAAGCCGACGGAATCGTGATCACCCCCAGCCACAACCCCCCCGAGGACGGGGGTTTTAAATACAACCCGCCCAGCGGTGGCCCCGCCGAAGGCAATGTCACCAAATGGATCGAGAACCGCGCCAATGCCTTGCTCGAGGCTAAGTTACAAGGCGTGAATAAGATTTCACTCGAGGCTGCTTTGGCCCATCCCAACGTGCAGGAATACGATTTTGTTACCCCCTATGTGGTGGATTTGGTGAATGTGGTGGATATTGCCGCCATTCAAACCTCGGGCCTGAAAATTGGCATAGACCCACTGGGTGGCTCGAGCCTGCCTGTTTGGGAGGCCATCCGCGAGCATTACGGCCTAAATTTAACCATTGTCAATACCAAAATTGACCCGACTTTTGGTTTTATGACCGTGGATAAAGATGGAAAAATCCGTATGGATTGCTCTTCGCCGTATGCAATGGCAAGTTTGCTGGCCCTCAAGGATGATTTTGATATTGCGGTGGGCAACGACCCCGATGCGGATCGGCACGGCATTGTCACTCCAGACGGCCTAATGAACCCCAACCACTTTTTAGCGGTCTGCATCGAGTATTTGTTTACCCACCGCCCGCAGTGGGGTGCACATTTGGGCGTGGGCAAAACCCTAGTCTCGAGCAGCATTATCGACGCGGTGGCGGCGGGTTTGGGCCGAAAATTGGTGGAAGTGCCTGTGGGCTTTAAGTATTTTGTGCCTGGTTTGCTGGGCGGGTTTTTGGGCTTTGGCGGCGAGGAAAGCGCGGGCGCGGCCTTCCAGCGCTTCGACGGAACCACTTGGACCACCGACAAAGACGGCCCGCTTTTGGGCCTGCTGGCGATGGAAATTTTGGCGGTCACGAGCATTTCGCCCAGCGAGCATTACCGCCAACTCGAGGGCAAATACGGGGTTTCCAGCTACTCGAGGCGGGATGCCCCCGCCAACCCTCAGCAAAAAGCGGTGCTAAGCAACCTTTCCCCCGAACTGGTTTCCGCCTCGAGCCTAGCGGGTGAACCGATTTTGGCAAAACTCACAAGAGCGCCAGGCAACAATGAAGCGATTGGTGGCCTGAAGGTCGTCACCGAACACGCTTGGTTTGCGGCGCGGCCCAGTGGCACCGAGAATGTCTACAAAATCTATGCCGAAAGCTTTTTGGGCGCGGATCACCTCGAGACGGTGTTCCAAGAGGCCCAGCAGGTGGTGGAGGCGGCCTTTAAAGCGGCGGGATTGTAAAGTGATTGCGCTACCCCAAAATATCCTGTCGATCCAATCTTGGGTAGCCTATGGGCATGTGGGCAATGCGGCGGCAATTTTCCCCTTGCAGCGCATGGGCTTCGAGGTTTGGGCCATTCACACCGTGCAGTTTTCCAACCACACCGGTTACGGCGATTGGACGGGGCAAATCACCCCGCCCGATCATTTGCAAGCGCTGATTTTGGGCCTCGAGCAGCGCGGAGTTTTGCCCCAGTGCGACGCGGTTTTGTCGGGATATTTGGGCAGCCCCCAAACGGTGGAAGCTGTGGTGGACGCGCTCACTCGAGTGCGCTTGGTGCGTCCTGATGCACTTTACTGTTGTGATCCTGTGATCGGAGACGTGGGCCGTGGGGTCTTCGTGCTACCCGAAATCCCAGAGGCCATTCAAAGCCAGACCCTGCCACTGGCGGACATTTTAACCCCCAACCATTTTGAACTCGAGCTGTTAAGCGGGCAAAAAGTGGTCTCCCTCGAGGGGGCGATTCAAGCGG
>JANYFS010000537.1 GCA_025359705.1 Deinococcales bacterium
TGGTGGCAAAGTGGCCACTATATAGGCATTCAGCAAAGCGATAGCCAATTCTGAAATCGGAATCGAGGCCAGCAAAACCAGTAGTATTTTGGCGTTTAGAGTCGAGCCTTGGGCTGCGGTTAAGCCCACCACTCCCATCACCAAAATAAACACGATAAGGATGCCGAGATAGCCAGGCAATGCTGCGCCAATATACACTTGAAAAATGCGGCGCTGCCAAGGGGCGCGAAAGCCCACCAGGTGCTCAAGCGATTTACGTCCTTTGGAAATTAGGTAATATCCAGGGTCTTCCAATCTGTCTACGGTTAGCGTATCCCTCACATTTCTGGTTTTTAAACGGCGAACTCGAGCTTCCTCGACCTGCTCTAGGGTCAGGTGTGCCACCTCAAGTTCGGAGTACTTGGAACCGTCTGCCAGTTCTTCGAGGGCATGGCGGTAACGGTCGCGGGTGGCAAAATCGCAAGCCGCAAAAACTTGATTCTGAATCAAAATTCCGTTGACCCAACTGACCCGCTCAAAAAATTCGGCCCAATCGAAAGCCGAAATCAGCCGCATACTGGTGATCACATTTCGCACGCTGACATTGGCCGCCGCTTGCATCTGATGCTCGAGGGCAATGGCTTCTTCCAAAGTGGTCTGCTGGGCAGTTAAATGCTCCTCGAGCCAATACATCACTTCGATTGCTTTGGGTTCTTCACGCAAGCGTTGAGCCAATTGGACAATGAAGGTAGGCGGCAATACTCCCTTGCTAAAACGCCGTTGAATTTTGGCAAAAGCAGCGCTCGAGTTTAACGGTGGAGTTGCAAGCAGTCTGGAGATGATTTTAGAGGTGGGTTTGGTAACCATTTCTTTGGTTAATTCCAGAAAATCATCGGCAAATGAATCCGCCTCGAGTCGTTGCGCTCTGGCAGTGAGCATAAGTTCGGTTAAGCGCCGTAAATTCTCCACCAGCACCACCCGTAAACTGATGGGCAAGGCCCAAAGCTCCCCCATCTTCAGCGGCTTTACCTCTTGGTAGGCCCCTATAAAACGCTCGAGTAGCTGGGGATCAAAACGCGAATCGGTATGGGCCACAAAAGCCCAGGCCAGCGCAAACACCCGCGGATAACCCGCTAAAAAACCCGCCTCGAGTTTGGGAAGGCGGCGGTAAAAGCCAGCGGGTAAATCTTCTTGAATTTGGCGTAATTGTTCATCTACTATATAAAAATTGTTTGCTAGCCATTCAGCCGCTGGAGTTATGGTTTGACCATCTTGTACGGCCTTAATCACCACATGATAGGCCGCAAGCAGCGCTCGAGCATTTTCTTGCAAGCGCTGCGACAACCTACGACCTTGGTGTGGATGTGGCAGCAAACGATGTTCAGTTGCTAAAGATCGAGCATATGCCTCAAGCCGCTCGAGATTATAAATTGGACTTCGAATTGGATCGTTGCTACCATCAGGTGCTTGACTAGAAAATCGAAAACGACCCCTTAATGATGGCGAGTCGATCATAATTTACCTCGATTTTAGAAATTGAAGAATAGTGGCCTATGGATCTGGTAAGATTGGCTTTTATATCAAATATAAATTTATTCTTTAGTGTTCTATTAAGGATTGAATATCATTTTTGATACTTTATTTTTTTACTAATAATTCTCTAATAGTATAATCTTTTAATAAAATTTTAATAATGATTATTTTATTATTAGCCTATACTTATATTAAAGACACTATTTGTATCAGTAAAAACACCAGCTCTATCAGCATGGATTCTTGGAATAGAGGATCTACTGATTCTTAGTGCCTTGCTCAAGCGATGTCCGCTACCTTTATCATTTGGATCAAGAAACACGGCTTCAAGGCAAGCGTTAATTGCTCCTTCGTAGTCACGAGTTTCCAATAAGACGTTACCTAAACTAGCCCAAGCAGGTTGATGATCAGGATTTGCGATTACTGCGGCTTCAAAACAACTTATTTTATTATCGTTGCTTTGGTTTTTTTGGCAACCTTCACGATATAAATGAGCTGCTTGAAATCCGTATCGATTAATATTGCGCGCAAACTCGAGTAACTCCATTATCGCTAGACTTTGTCCTTGAAGTCGAATGACAGTTTCTAAAGCAGATTGCGCCTCTGCACCCAAACCAAGCTCTAGGGCGATCCGTCCTAACCAGCGTTGTGACTCGAGACAATTTGGATTTAATACCGTAGCTTGCCGAAAATGTTGTAGTGCTCGAGCTTTGTTGCCTAATGCATAAGCTCTAAATCCTAGGCGATTTTCCAAAGCAATGTCGGTGCTAGATAGTTTTGTGGTTTTTGAGGCGCGATTCTGATTTAAGGTTAAGGTCACAGTATTGGTCCCCTTTTATGATTATTTATAAAATAATCATGACTCGCCAAGCTGAGGGTGACCTGATGAGGTAGGAGCAACCTGCAAATCGGTAAACTAAGGCTAGCATAACCTGAGTTCGGGTTAAA
>JANYFS010000538.1 GCA_025359705.1 Deinococcales bacterium
AATGTCTCGAGCGGCGCGGGTTCGCTGACAATGCACTCGAACCCGGCTTTTCCTTACCGCTCTGGCTTCCGTCCGCTCTACCACGCTTCCAAGACAGCGCTCAACGCAATGACACTAGCTATGGCTATCGAACTGGAGTCCACTGGGATCAAGGTCAATGCTGCCTCGCCTGGCTCCACCAAGACAGCCCTCAACAACTATCAGGGCGTAGAAACGGTTGAGGAGGGTGCCCGCGAGGTAGTGCGCCTAGCACTGCTCGGTCCCGACGGCCCGACAGGTACATTCTCGCATGCCACCCTCGGTACGCTCCCATGGTAATTGAGGCGATTGAAGCTCGAGCGCCACAAAGCAAGCCACAGAAAAAACAAGAAAAATAGGCAAAATAGGTAGCACACAAGATAACGCAACCAAAAGAGCATCAAAAGGACACCCCTATGAATAACAAAATCTGGTTTATCACGGGCACTTCTCGCGGATTTGGACGCATCTGGGCCGAAGCTGCCCTCGAGCGAGGGGACAAGGTTGCCGCAACTGCTCGCGATCTGGCTAGTATCGCTGATTTCAAGGATCGTTTTGGTGACGCGGTGCTCCCCTTAGAACTTGACGTGACCGACGCTGAACAGGTGAAACAGGCCGTCCAGCAGGCTCATGCCTACTTCGGCAGGCTGGACGTGGTTCTCAATAACGCGGGGTACTCGCTGGTCGGCACCATTGAAGAGGGCAGCGAAGAAGACGTTCGGGCAATGTTTGATACCAATTACTTCGGTACCCTGCGGGTTATTCAGGCTGCCCTCCCCTTTCTACGACAGCAGGGCAGTGGGCATATCCTTGGCGTCTCGAGCACGGTGGGTTTGACGGCCTTCCCGGTCATCGGCTCGTATTGCGCGTCCAAATGGGCTTTTGAGGCGCTTCATGAAAGCTTGGCGCAGGAGGTGGGAGCCTTCGGAATCCGGGTGACGCTGATTGAACCGGGTGCGTATGCAACCGAGTTCGGCAGCCCCCAGTCGCTGAAACACGCCCCTGAGTTGGAGGTCTACATAGCGCTGCGGCAGCAGGTTTTTGGGTGGCTGTCTACCGCAAAACGAGGTAACCCGCAGGCAACAGCAAAAGCTCTCCTCGAGCTTGTGGACGCGCAGAACCCACCGCTGCGTTTTATCCTTGGCAATGAAGGCTTACCGATGATACGTGGGGTTTACGCCGAACGCATCGCCGGGTGGGAGGCGTGGGAGGCAGTCTCGAGCGCTGCACAGGGTGACTAAAGTGAGCTTAGAGCATTTGTCAGAGTAATAGATTGGGCAAAGCGTGCTTGAATCAACCCATGAGGTCGGAAAAGATGACTCGAGAAATGGCCCCTCCCAATAGTTCAACCAACTTCTCTCGAACTCGTTCTGCTTTACCTCTCATATATGCTTTGATTTTTGAAACTCAATACCTCTGAAGAGTTTGGATTTTCATTGAAGGGCGCTTATCTTTATACTGATAAGGCGCTCTTCTTTGATTTCATCCATTGTGTAACATTCCGAGCCTGTTTTATATAGTGTAGCTCTAGTTTTTCTGTTATATCAAGGTTTTATTAAGGTGTTTTATTTTAGTAATTAGGCTCGATTTATAATAGAAAAACCCCCATTACTGGGGGCTGCACTCGAGGTTGGTAGGGTCTGTTTCACTCGGTCAGGTTCGGCGGCTTAGGTCAAATTCCGAAGAGAACCCCCAAAACAGGGTAAGCCTGTTGCAAAAACTTCAGGACTGCGGTCAGGAACACTAAAATAGCTGTCCAGAGGGCCAGACCCTTGAGGGTTTGCTTGTGATCGGTGGTTTGCTTCTTGCTCGGTTTTTTTGTATGCTTCTTCATAGGGTTACGCCCCCTTCAGATCAATAGAAATGAGCGGAAGTGTTCGAAGCACTTCCGCTCAAACTTATGTCAGTCTTACCCGACAGTTTGCTTAGATTGAAAGTGTTCCCCTATGAATGCCTTACCTGATTGTCATGAAACGCGCCCCTCTCGAGACCATCCAAGTATCTCAAATTATATAACAATATGCAAGAGTATATAATAAACCATTAATATATGTTAAGACTCGAGTAATAAGTAATTATTCTCGAGATTTATATAAAGAATCCTCTTTTTCTATTATTCTATCCTCGAGGGCACACCCCACATCTTCCCTACTTGAGCCACACCCCACATCTTTCCTACCATTTCCAGAACCTCGAGCTGTACGGTGAGCCTCACCCTCGTTTGAGTGCCTCGCAGAGGTGCGTAGCATCCTTAACCTGATGACGGGTCCTCGAGCCAGAAGGGGCGGCCTAGTGGATGGCCACGGGCAAGGGTACGCTTACTTGATGAAGTGAAACCATGAATCTTTTGAACGATTCAAACCTACACTTAAGTTAATGTATGCCTGTGGTCATCCACTAGTCCGCGAGGTGCCGTAGTTGGGCCAAGACAAGTGAGGTGAAACGTTACCCTCGAGCGAGAATGAATACATTTCCGTCACCCTTCACCGCCGTTTCGCCTCGCGGAATGGAAGCTTGGGGCGGAGCTGGCCCGGTAAGTGCCGTTTTAGCTCCAAGACATGGCATTGGGTCAAGGACACGGGGTCAGTCACTCGAGCAATACAAACGCCTTTTAAAGAAGCATGGGCAAAAGCTCGAGCCTGGGCGGTGTTGGGTGGGGCCTCCGCTTTGTAGTTTGACGCATTGCTGTGGTGGAGAACTCGAGGGGTGGTGCTGAGTGCCTTGGTGTGGCTCGAGGCTGGATTGACCTCCATATGTGGGGTGTTCTTCCCCACCTTCTGTTTAGCTCGAGGGGTGTCGGTTGGCTTGGTATGGCTCGAGGGTATATTAACCTCCATATTCTTCATGGATCGGCTCAGTAGTGCATAAAAATACCCCCATCTTTGGGGGCATAAGCTCGAGTGAAATAAGGCTTAGCCTAAAACATTCTCGAGGGTATCTTCTGTAGGTTTTGGCTTGGTTTTCTTGCTCGGCTTTGGAGTTATCTTGGGTGCGCTCGAGGTGGCCTTCTTCAATGTGTCACGGTAGCGTTGTGCTGCTTTCTCAAAGTCAAACTCTTCACTCTCGAGGTCTTCGTCTGAAACCAAAAACTCTTTAAACTTGCTCGAGCTTTTTAAGACAATTTGAGTTTTGCGGTTCCACTCCTGCCATGTTGGGGTGTCCAAAATGGCGTGATCATCCACTTGGCTCGAGTGACCATTGGGGTACTTCAACTCGAGTGGATCACCCACCAAAGGCGCGGCTAAAACCCTCCCCTCTTTGATGCCCTCGAGAAAGGCTTTGTGGTAGGTCAGGTGTTTGTCAGTGTCTAAGTCTTTGAGGATTGTTGAGAGTCGAACGTAGGTTTTCATGTGGGGCATCCTAGCACATCTAAGGGTTAAGGGCGGGTCTTCTTGAATATGCTCGAGGGAACGACAAAGAGAGATACTGTCGAGCATCGACAGTATCTCTGCAAAGATAGCCCGCCTTCCCCACCGTAACGGAACAACACCGTCACGGCGGCTCAGTTGGGATTAGTTTTGGGTTTCTCTCGAGACTAAATGCCTTCCAGTCTCGAGGGGTGAAACCATCTTTTTGAGATGGTTAAAGCTCGAGGTGTTGCATTTGTCCTGGTGATAGCTCGAGCAGATGTGGGGGTCACTCCTCGAGCTGGGGTGCTGGTTCGGTTTGCAAACACAGCACACACCAAACGCTCGAGGCCACAACCAATACCATCAAGAGTTTGAACTCGAAGGAAAAAAGGTGTTCGGGAAGTCTTTCGACTTATCTTATTGGCTAAAACATCCGATCAAAAGCTGATTTTTCGGGTTTACCCCAGCGAAATCGCCGCACATTCTTCCATCCCATTTTTTATGT
>JANYFS010000601.1 GCA_025359705.1 Deinococcales bacterium
CCCTGCTCAATCAGCTTTTAACTCAGTTTGAGGGCCAGAATATAGGTCGGAACACAGGCCAGAATATGGGCCTTAAAAAAGTGGTAGTGATCGTCAACGAATTTGGTGCGGTGAACATTGATGCGGGTTTGGTGGTCAAAACCGACGAAAAAACCATCGAACTTTCCAACGGTTGTATTTGCTGCACCTTGCGCGGGGATCTGCTCGAGGCGGTGGATGAACTGATTCGCACTCGAGATTTGGATGCTATTTTTATCGAATCGACGGGAATCGGTGAACCTTTACCGATTGCTCAAGCCTTTTGCTTGTCCCCAGAAGATTTAGAACTCGAGGCACATATTCCCAATTTGGTGGGTAAAGTGCATGTGGACGCACTCATTACCGTGGTGGATAGCGCCCAATTTTTTGAACTATGGAACCGCCGCGAAACCCTCGAGGGTGATGAACAGGCGCGGGGATACGGCGAATTGCTGGCTGAACAGCTCGAGTTTGCCAACATTATTGTGCTCAATAAAACCGATTTGGCGGACAGTGCCGAATTGAATAAATTGCGGGCTTTTGTGAGTAAGCTCAATCCTGGGGCACGTATTTTGCAAACCGTGCGAGGAAATGCTCCCCTCGAGCAGTTGATTCACACCGATTTGTTTGATATGGAGGAGTTGCAAAACCAACAGGCTTGGCACGACGAGCTGGAAAAAGAACATACTCCAGAATCGGAAAGCTACGGGCTGAATACCTACATTTACCGCTCGAGCCTACCTTTCGACGAAGCTGCTTTGTGGGAAATCCTCGAACGGGGTTTAATGCCCAATATTTTGCGTTCCAAAGGTTGGATTGCTTATCACGGCAATCCTTTAGCCCATGTGTGGAACCATTCGGGCCGCCTGATGGTGTTGGAACCTGCGGGCGAATGGAACCCCGATCAAGAACCGTTTAGCGAGATTGTATTTATTGGTGAAGCCCTCGAGGGGGAAGCCATCGAGGGCTTGCTCGAGGCTGCTTTGGTGTCCGTTGCGTCTCAAACAGTGCTTCAAAAGGTGACATCATGAAAATCACAAAAACCATTCCCAATATGCTGCTCACCTCGAGCCTAACTCTGCTCTCTTGCGCCCTCACTTTGGCCCAGGCCAAACCCACTGTAGTGGTCAGTTTTCAGCCCTACTACACCTTGGTCAACAATATTGCTGCAAACCAGCTCGAGGTGATTGTGCTGCTGCCCCCAGGAGCCAGCCCGCATACCTTCGATCCCAAACCCAGCGATCTGAAAAAAGTGGTGAATGCAAAATTGGCCTTTATGAACGGCCTACAAATCGACGATTGGCTCTCGAGCTTGGTTAAAAACAGTGGCTCGAGCGCCAAAATCATTCAATTTGGCAAAGATTTAAACTACCAAAAGCGCGTCCCGCTCGATCCCGACGAGGGCGCATTTGACCCGCATATTTGGCTAGATGCCAGCATCATGCAAAAAGCCGCCCAAAAAATTGGCGACGAACTGGCCCTGATCGATCCGCCCCATGCCGCGCTATACCGCAAAAATACTGCCCTCGAGGTGAAAAAGTTGCAAGTGTTACACCTCGAGCTAAAGCGCGATTTGGTAGGCATCAAAACCAAACCCGTGGTCACCTTTCACGGGGCTTGGACCTATTTTAGTGCTGCCTATGGCCTGAATATTGCCGCCGCTGTCGAGCCATTCCCAGGCAAAGAACCCAGTGCCAAATACATCCGTGAAGTGGTGGATCTGCTGAAAAAACAAAAGATTAAAGTGATCTTCGCCGAACCCACCCTACCCGAAGCCCCCGCTCGAGCTATTGCCGATAGCGCAGGAGCCAAATTGTATATTTTGACCCCCGAGGGTAGCTCGAGCGTCAAAGATTATTACGCCATGATGCGGAAAAATAGGGATGTATTGCTCGAGGCTTTGAAACCCTAATCCAGCCCCTAATCCAGCCTCTAATCCAGTCCCACGGTAGCCTTCAAAACCCCCCAAGTCTCCTCGAGCAACTCGAGGGGACTTTTTCGGGCATCCAAAACATAAAACCGTTCGGGCTGGTGTTGGGCCAGTTCCAAAAAACCTGCCCGAACACGGCGGTGAAAACCCATATCTGCCCGCTCGAGGCGGTCTTTTTGCCCGCGCAAGGCCACCCGCTCGAGTCCTTCTTCGGGATCGAGGTCCAGCAAAAAGGTCAGGTGCGGTTTTAAACCTTGGGTGGCTAGGGAGGTGATCTCCTCCAGGATGCGGGCATCCAGGCCACGCCCGTAACCTTGGTAGGCCAGGCTCGAGTCGAAATAGCGGTCACACAAGACCCATTGGCCCGCACCGAGCGCGGGTTTAATTACTTTGCGGACGATTTGCGCTCTCGAGGCACTGTACAGCAAAAATTCGGTAAGCGGCTCGATCTCGAGGTCTGGCTCGAGCAAAACCACTTCACGGATACGCTCGCCCACGGGGGTTCCGCCTGGCTCTTTGGTGCAGATCAGCGCAATGTTTTCTTGCTCGAGCCGAGCGGCAATACCCCGTAGCAGGGTGCTTTTGCCCGAGCCTTCTGGCCCTTCAAAGGTGATAAAAAGTGGGATACCAATCACAAATCACAGTCCACTACAGTCCACTACAGTCCTCATTACAGTCCCGTAGGTTGATGAAGAAACTGCCAAGGCAGCCCAAAAGTTTCCTCGAGGGTGGCAGCCAAGGCGCGTACCCCGAACACTTCGGTTTCGTAGTGGCCCGCATAGAGGGTGTTGATCCTGTATTCAAAGCTGTCATGGAAGGTGGCGTGTTTGGGTTCACCCGTCAAAAAGGTGTCCAAACCCAGCGCGGCAGCCTCTGGGATGTGTTCGGAAGCCGATCCCGAAATGATTCCGACCCGTTTGATCAATGGTTCGCCGCCCGCATGAACCAAGCAGATTTCGCCAGTTAGCTTTTGGATGCGGTCCGCGAAATCTTGCAGACCCTGCTCGAGCGGAAGTTCGCCCCAAAAGCCAATGGTTTTGCCCTTACTCAGTCCAAAAGGCTGGATGTTCTCGAGGCCCAAGGCTTTTGCCATCATGATGTTGTTGCCCACCTTGGGGTGTGCATCCAGCGGCAGATGGGCCGCATAGAGGCTCAGGCTTCCCTCGAGCGCAGTGCGTACCCGCTTGGCATGTGGCCCCACGATCATCAGGGGTTTGCCCCAAAATAGGCCGTGATGGGTCAGTAACATGTCCGCACCGCTGGCTACCGCCGCCTCGATGTTATGCAAAGACATATCCACCGCCACCGCCAGCCTCGAGATGATCGGGTTTCCCTCGAGCTGTAAACCATTGTTGGAGACATCAAAGTATTCGGAGATTTTAAGGTACTGCTCGAGCCAAGCAACCAGCTCGAGCAGTGAAATTTGGGGTTTGGGAGTGAGTTCGCTCATCAGGGTTACAGGATAAAACAAAACCCCCCTCAAAATGCCCCAAAAATGTGTGGGGCTGCTCGAGGGAGGTTTTAGGGATGTTTTTGGATGAAAAACGGAAAACGGATTACAACTTACAACTTACGGATTACCCAATTTATCCAATGCGTCTTTGGCTTCTTTCAAAGCAGGATCAAACTTAACCGCTGCTTGATACTGGGTACGGGCCGCGCTGCGGTCTCCGCACAGATCCAAAGCCCGACCAAACTGATAACGGTAGTCGGCAAGTTGTGGCTCGAGGGCAACTGATTTTGCCAGATGGGTTTTGGCAGTTTTGCAGTCTTTGCCATCCAGCGAAATGCGTCCCAAATAGTAATAAAACTCGGGGTAACGCAGGGGGTCAGCTTTGATGGCAGTCTCGAGGAACTTTTTGCTGTCGTCTAGGTTGGCTTTTCGGGTCGCTTCCACAGGATCAAGGTAACGGGCTACCCCATACTGCCCAATGATATAGGCATTTTTGGGACTTTGGCGTAGGGCGCTAGATAGCTCGGCAATGCCCGTTTTTTGGTCGCCACTGAGTACCAACAGCTTGCCATAAAACGCTTTGGTCAGCGCATCTTTAGGGTTGGTTGCCGATGCCTTTTTCAATGCCTCGAGCGCCCCTTTGGTATCACCCGTTTTATAAAGCAAGCGGCCCAAATTGGACAATACGTCAGAATTTTCGGGCAACAAAGCAGCCGCCTTTTGAGCCGCCTCGAGCGCCTTTTTATCATCATCTTTGGCAGCATAAAGCAAAGCGCGTTCGTTGTAGATGGCAGCCAAATTGGTGGTACTGGGCGCGGGATTTAGGCTTTCGGCACTTTGCAACATTTTCAGAGCTTCGTCTAAGTTACTTTTCACAATGTCGCGGTCATCGCTGGCGCTGTATTGATCTTTGTAGGTTTGGGCCAAAGCGATGTAGACACTGGGGTTTTTGGGATCATTCTGCAACAGAATTTTGAGGGTATCAATCGAAGCAGGATAGAGGCGAAGCCGATTTTGGGTGCGCCCAAGGCCTAACAGGGCATCGTTGTTTCTGGGTTCGATATCCAGCACCCGTCTGAAGGCATAGTAGGCCGAATCGTATTGGGCCAGATAGTAGTAATACTTGGCTAGGGTCAGGTATTGCTTGGCATCGGTGGGTTTTTGGCTGGTTACAGGGGTGGTAGTGGGCGGCTTTTGGGCCAGTGCTGCCATACCCATCCACATGGGCGCACCCACAACCAAAAGACTTAAGAGTAATCGTTGCTTCACTGCGTAATCCTCCAAAACCGTCTTACACGTATCCCACCGACAGTATTTCGGTTTGGGAACACTGGAAAGCTAGACGACATAACTGCCCAATCATAAGTGTGGGGTGGCTGACTTGGGGTGAAGCCATCGTGAGAATATATTTAGCAAGCTCGAGGGGGATTAGGTTTTCGTGATTCGTGGCTCGTGATTCGTTATTTGTAGAGGATTAGTAGAGGATTAGAGGGCTTGTACGGATTATGTTACGAGTCTTGTCCCGTCGAGTTTTTACCCCTCGAGACTTT
>JANYFS010000607.1 GCA_025359705.1 Deinococcales bacterium
TGACCACGGTCAGGCGCGAACCAGGCGCTACATAGCTCTCGAGTTCGGAAATCATGCTAGTGGCCCGCCGATTCCAACCCAACAGCAAAACGTGCTCGGGTTGGGCGGGTTCAGGCAGGGTGTGAGCAATTTTTTGCGCTTGGATATTTGGTGAGCTGGTGTGCAGCCGCTTGGCAATTTGGGCCGCATCTTGGGCCAGCACAATGTATTGATCACTGGCCTCGAGGGTAGTATCCATGGGTGGATTGAGCAAAATCTGTCCGCTGGGACGGCGCAAACCCAATACCGAAATTTGCTCAAAAGCTGCCAATGCTTCGCCAAATGTTTTCGGCTCGAGGGTGTCGGGCGTGTGGATGAAACACGGCACAAAATATAACTCCATCCCCTTAAAGCTGAGCAGTTCGCTGTATACCACACTCAGGCCCGATTGACGGCAGGTTTGCACCATAATTTTGCTGATCAAGTCGGAACCCACCACATAACGGGTCAGATTGCGCCCCACCAAATTCGCAGCCTCGAGATTGGCAGCGTCATGCAATTCAGCAACCAAAGTGGGAGGTGTCGGGTCAGATTTCAGGCTGTGGGTCAGGGCCAAGACCATTTTAATTACTTCGGCATCGGAACCCTCGCCGCCTGGGTTGGCAATCAGGATTGAGTGGGAATGCTGGGGCGAAACCCGCTCGAGATCACGTAAATCAATGGGATTTCCAGTGCGGCAGACGATTCGGACTTTGCCCGTATCGCCCAGCACCTCCCGAATGTCATCTTCCATTTGCACTTTATCTCGGTCTGCCAAAATCACAATGGCTCGTTTGGGATGGTCTTGATGAGCTAGAATCAACTCTCCTAGCATGGCAAAGATTTGCGGTGACCAGCCCAAAATCAAGCTATGATCTTGCTCGAGCACCTTGGAGCGGCCCTTTCGCAAAGTCTCGAGCTGACCCGCCAAACCATTGGTCAAAATACCGGTGATAGCGGCGCTAAATAGAATGCCACCAATTGTGACCAAGGCCATAAAAATCAGATAAGGCGCACCCGAAGCCAATTGTTCACCCGAGAAATTGCCGTTATCCAAAAAGTGCAACAGGCTATTCCAGAGCTGCTGGTTAAAGTCTGGGGTCTTGCCATCGGCGGCGGGCGCTACTCCTGCCACAAAGACCAAAATACCCACCAACAGTACAAACACCACCGCAAAAATGAGCAGCCAAACCACCAAAACCGACGGCCCTTTCGAGATGGCAGTGTCAAAAATGTAACCCAAACGCTCGAGGGCGGAGGGTTTTTTGGCACTCGAGTCAGTTTTTAAAGTGTGGGGCATGTGTGCACCAAGATTAGTCCATCATGTGGCATAGGGTAGAGAAAAATCGGCTGGCCTAGCACATTCAAATGGTTTTGGCTGGAAGTCATTAGTTTATTATAACCTGAATTCGGGTTAAAGTTATTTACGAATTCAAAAGCAAATTTTCTGTTTTTAGACGCAAATTTCTTGGATTTCTGGATGATTTAGAGCGAAATGGCTCCATTTTTAACCCAAATTTGGTTCCAAATGGCTTCGCAACTCGAGCCGCGTGCTTATACCGAACTCAGGTTACGTAATGGCAAAGGCTTGAGTCGGGCACTCGAGGGGCTGAATTATTTGGGTTTGCACGTACTGCGACATTCGGCGGGAACCAAGCTTTTGCGGTCTGGACGGTCTTTGCAGGATGTGGCGCGGCATTTGGGCCATGCTTCGGTAGCTACAGCCGAGATTTATGCGAAATGGGCCGATGATTCACTCAAAAAGACCCTCCTCGAGTGGTGAGGGTCTTTACTATGGTGGCAAAGGCTCCAGGGGTCGGCTATTCATCCACTGAATCAACAGCCGAATCCCAATTTAAAGACTTCAGTTCACGCTCGAGCATTTCCACACTGGGCAACGATTGCTCGAGGTCTCGGGGCAAAATCTCAGAAGTGAAATAACTAGAGACCCCCAAAGGCTGGCTCATCCCACGTAGGATGTACTCCACTTCGGTTTTACTTTTGCCTTTGCACAAAATGATTTCAATGCTGGAATGATCCCCTTCCCTACGCAATAGCTCATCTGCCGCTGAAAGATAAAAGTTCATTTTTCCTGCATATTCTGGCTGAAAATCCGTATTTTTCAGATCGATTACCACAAAGCAGTGTAGGCGAAAATGGTAAAAAAGCAGATCTAAACGGTATTCCTTACCATCCACGGTTAAGGGATATTGACTACCCACAAAAGAGAATCCCACCCCCATCTCGAGCATAAAATCCCGTAAATGACCTAACAGCCCCCGTTCCAGATCCCGCTCGAGTGCATTCTTCTCCAAACTGAGAAAGCCAAAATTGTAGGGGTCTTTCAGCACTAACTGAGCCAATTCCGCTTAAGTAGCGGGCAGGGTTTGGGGAAAATTGCTGGCAGCTTTACCTTGTCGGTGGATCAAGTTACTTTCAATTTTTTCCACCAACACATTGCGTGTCCAAGCTCCTTCGAGGGTGGCTTGTGCGTACCAGATGCGCTCGAGGGGATTAGAAAGTTTTTCCAAAAGGGCGAGGTTATGGTACTAAGGCATTTGTGCAAGCGAACCTTGCACAAATGCAAAATCGGGCCACTGCTGGGCAAAACTCCGCATATATTTGAAATTTCGAGCCGAAAAACTATGCACATCTGGGAAACTTTGTCGCAAATCACCGGCAAGCTGGTCAATCACTTTGGCCCCCCAACCCAGACTCTGCTGCCGCTCGAGGATACCGTGTCCAATCCGCCAATACAGCAGCACCAACTCAGAATTTACCGAGCGAATGGCTCGAGTTTGGGAAGCCCGAATGTCTGTTTTGAGTGCATCTAAAAAATCGGGATAGCCTTGGGGGTAGGTCAGATCATTTTCCATAGAAAAGCCTCCAGATGGACTCGAGCTATGGGATTGGGTATCAAATAATTTACAGGTTTACACATGGG
>JANYFS010000027.1 GCA_025359705.1 Deinococcales bacterium
CAGCCAAGCGGCGGGGCCAAGATCCCCTCGAGCGACTGACTTCTTTACAGATTTGAGTTCAATCGGGGTAAGCCTCGAGGGAGTTCAACCTAAAACGTATTTTCCCCTCGAGTTCTGCCACGGGGCGCTAATCACATACGAACGTACCCGCTCGAGTTAAACCCCTAAACGTCCGGTAAAAGCCTTTTGTACAGGCGTACCCACCGCACCATCAAAAGCGTGAATCTCTTCGATAAAGCGGTCAAACAAATACCTCGAGTCGTGTGGGCCTGGGCTGGCTTCGGGGTGGTACTGCACGCTGAACACGGGGTAACGCTCGTGGGCCATCCCCTCGAGGGTGTTATCGTTCAGGTTAATGTGGGTGATTTTAAAACCCTTGTCTTTGATCGAATCGGCATCCACCGCGTAGCCATGATTTTGGCTGGTGATCTCGATTTTGTCGGTCAGCAGATTTTTAACCGGTTGATTGCCGCCACGGTGTCCGAATTTCATTTTGTAGGTGGTTCCACCCACTGCCAAGCCCAAAATCTGATGCCCCAAACAAATCCCAAAGGTGGGCAGCAAACCCAGCAGTTTCCAAGCGGTTTCGTGGGCATATTTGGGTGCGGAGGGGTCGCCTGGGCCGTTGGACAAAAACAGTCCGTGTGGGCGCAGGGCCATGATTTCGGTGGGGCTGGTGGTGGCAGGAACCACGATGGGTTCGATGCCAACTTCTGCCAAGCATTTAATGATGGTGTGTTTGATCCCAAAATCCAGCAGCACCACCCGTTTGCCCTTGACCATCGTGGGGTACACATAAGGCAACTCGGTGGAGACTTCAGGACTCATGTCACGCCCGTCGATGTCGGGATAATTTTGGGCCTTCAGCACCAAGGCAGCCTCTTCCTGCACGGTAAATTCGCCGTAGGCATCCTCGGGGTGGGTGTGGCTGCGGTGGGCAATTACGCCCTTGACCACGCCACCCGAGCGCAAACGGCGCACCAAAGAACGGGTATCAATTCCCGAAATGGACACGATTTTGTGGGCCTGCATAAAGGTTTGCAAATTGCCCTGAGCGCGAAAGCTCGAGTAGGATTCGGTGCTTTCACGGCAGATAAAACCGCGCACGTAAGGGCGGTTGGACTCCATATCCTCGATGGAAACCCCATAGTTCCCGATGTGTGGATAGGTCATACACACGATTTGCCCGTTGTAGCTGGGGTCGGTCATGATTTCCTGATACCCTGTCATCGAGGTGTTGAACACCACTTCACCTACGGTTTCGCCGTGGTAGCCAGCGGCATAGCCACGAAACACCGTTCCATCCTCGAGGGCCAAAATCGCCCGTTCTTTCCTGATCATCTGCTACTCCCCAACATACTTCCTCCATAGTCCGCTCTCGAGTCGAACCTTCATGGACGCTAAATGTCGCTAAATGTCGCTGAATGTCGCTCAATCCGCCGTCCAATATACCCGATTTTTCACCTTTATAGTAGCCGCACTCGAGGGGTAAGGTCAATACTTTATGCAGGTATCCCGCATACAACAAAAGGCTACAAGCTCGAGAAAAACCGTTCAAATAAGGCTCGGGCGCTTTTTTCAGACTTTTTCAAATGAGATTTTATACACCTTTTAAGCATATCCTTACCATATTCACCCATCCGCCCCTCGAGGGTACACACCTAAAAAATTCGGATAATATGGAACTCGAGGTTACACATGCCCAAACATCTGCTTCTTTCGCCCGCTCTGATCTGTGTTTCAGTCTGCGTCTCTGGCTACGCCTCGAGTGCTTGGGCGCAAAACATCACCCCACAGCAGCAGCTCGAGGCATTGTTTAAAGCCCCCAGTGCCGAGCAGTTTGACCCTGCATTTTTAAAGGCAGTCCCTTTTGAGCAAATTGCCAACTTTATCAAGAAAACGATTGGGCAATATGGTAAGGTGCAAAAGATTGAAGTGATCGATGAAAGTGATTTCCGCGTCTTTTTTGAAAAAGGAACCTTTATTGCTCAGGCTGCACTCAATACCAAGGGGCAATTTACAGGTTTGCTGCTCAGTTCGGAAAAAGATCCCAGTGCCAACACCCTCGAGCAAGTGCAAAGTGCTTTAGATACCTTGTGGGCCACACCTAAAAACCCAGATATTTATGCAAGTAGCACTTTTGCCAACCAAGTCGCGCCTGTGGTGCAAGATATTCAAAAGAAAATGGGCAAAATTGTTTCGGTACGGGCAGTGAATTTGGGTGGTTTTCTAATTCGCCTCGAGCGAGGAAATCAAGTGGTCAACCTCGAGCTAAATGAGCAAGGCCAGATTGCCAGCATCTATTTTATCGAAAGCAGTATGGACAATGCGCTAAAGATGCTGAAAGCACTGCCAGGTAAAACCAATGTAGCCATTTTGCAAAATGGCAAAATCTTAGTCGAGCAGGGGGTTAAAGAGCCGCTGGCAACGGGTAGCAGTTTTAAAATGGCGGTACTGAATGCGGCTCAGCAAGCAGTGACTTCTGGGAAATTTAAATGGGAAACCCCAATTGTCTTAAAAGCCGAAGATTTTATAGTCTCGAGTCCGATACTGAGTAAGAAAAAAGCAGGCGATACCCTCAGTGTGCGTGAGGTTGCCGATGCCATGATTCAGGTTTCGGATAATACCGCTACCGACACTTTAATTAGACTGCTGGGCCGTGAAGCCATCGAGAAATTTATTTTACCCCGCAATATTCCGTTATTAACCACCAAAAATATGCTGGAACTGAAACACCAAAACAATACCAAACTACTCGAAGAGTACCGCAAAAGCACCCTCGAGAAGAAACGCAGCATCTTACAAAAAATAGATGCCACACCCATCACTCCAGACCTAAAATTAGATAAACCCACCGCCCTAGACCTCGAGTGGTACTATACCCCGCTCGAGCTGTGTAATTTAATGGGCCAAGTGCAAGATAATCCCTCGATGCAAATGAACCCTGGAATTGCAATAAAAACAGATTGGACTCAGGTTGCTTTTAAAGGCGGAAGTGAAGCAGGAGTGCTTAGCCTGACCACCTATTTAAAATCCAGACTAAACAAGCATTATTGTGTATCGGTAACGTGGAACGATACCAAGAACCTTTCGGAAGGGGAATTTTTAGCCATTTATCAGCTTTTGTTGCTCAACCTCGAGGGGAAGTAAATACAGCTTTTTCTTAATCCTACATAGGACGAGCCATCGGCCCGTCCCTACAACACCACCAATTTTTGTGATGTGGCTCGAGGGAGAAATCATAAAGATACACAAAATACCCCTTGAGGTCATATGTTTTCATGAAAAAAGGCATAAAATCGATCTTTCGTAGGGACGGGCCGATGGCTCGTCCTTATCGTGTGGATTTATGCTCGAAGGTTTAATCTAGGGTTTTCCGCATAGCAATTTCATTGCAATTTTCAAAGAAGGCGCAGCGTTGGCATTCACTCCAGACTTTGGGATGGAGTTTGCTTTTGTCCATGCGCTCGAAACCGCAGGCTTCAAAGAATTGCTGTTGGTACGTCCAAGCAAACAAGGTAGGCAGACCCAAGGCGCGGCCTTCTTGTTCGCAGGCTGCCACCAGTTTTTTGCCCAAGCCCTTGCCTTGAAAACTGGGGTGGATGGCTAAGCCGCGCACCCCAGTTTTCAAGGCAAGGGCTTGAAAACTGGGGTGGATGGCTAAGCCGCGCACCTCGGCAAGATCGGGGG
>JANYFS010000010.1 GCA_025359705.1 Deinococcales bacterium
TCAAACAGGATTTGCCCGCCAGTATGCAAAAACAGTTTGGTTCGTTGGGTGGCTCGAGCGGCGGCGGCGAAGGCGGTCAGGGTGAATTCCCCAACATGACTAAGGTCAAATTGGATACCCTGGCGAAGTTGGATGCTCAAAAAGTAACCATCACCAAAGCTTTGCAAGACAATGATCCTGCGGCAGTTAAGGAACTGCTGGCTAGCGATCAAACCCCGCAGCAATTGCGCGATACCCTCGAGGCTGGAGGCATTAAGGCCAGTATTACCAAGGCCTTTGATCTGCAATATCAAAGCATTGCCAAAGTGATTAACTCTGGAAATGCACAGGCATTTGCGGCACTTAAAGTCGATCCTAAATTGCCCGAAGGTTTGCGTAAAGGACTGAGCTTTGTTCCTGTTCAAGCGCTACAGAGCCAAGCCGGACGTGAGCAAGTCTTGGCGCGTTTGAAGTCCACTTTGGATAGCCAAATTCCTGCTGTTGCGGCAACTGCTTTAACGAAAGCCCTCGAGGGCAGCAATAAAGCCTTAGATGCTGCCAAGGTACAAACCGCCAGTACCATCGACAAAGTGGCTTTGGCCTTTAAGCAATCACTCACCGATAGCATTACCGCGCTTTACAAAGTAGCCATTGGTATTGTGTTGCTGGCTTGGATTGTCACCTTCCTGATGCCCGAAGCGCCCATGCGGATGGGTGGCACGGCGGGGGGCCGTCCGCCTGTTGTTGTGGAATAGATTCTTGTGGAATAAAGTTTAGAAAAGGAAAAGAAGCGGCTCGAGTGTGGGCCGCTTTTTTTATGTGTCTCGAGAAGGATGCTGTAGGGGTCTTGAGGCTTTTGTTAGGCTCGAGGGATCAGTTTCATAGCGATGCCGTGTGTCGGCTGCAAGGTGATCGCAATGTGCGGAACAATTTTTTCTGGCTCGAGCAGTTCCATACGGTATTTTTGCCCCACCATCGCCAGCAAAAGTACCGCCTCCATCATGGCAAGGTTGTTGCCAATACACATCCTCGAGCCTGCGCCAAAGGGCATAAAGGCCAAGCGGTGGCGACCTGCGCTTTGAGTTGGGCCAAAACGGTCTGGGTCGAAACGGTGGGGGTCGGGCCAGAAATCGGGGTGGCGGTGGATGTTATAGACGCTGGTGATCACTCGAGCGGGGCCGTCCAGGGCGTAGCCACATAGCTCGAGGTTGCCTTCAAAACGGCGAGGAATAATTGGGGCAGCGGGGTACAGGCGCATGGATTCGTTGAAAACCTGAGTGGTGTATTTGAGCTTGGCAATGTCCTCAAGGCTGGGAATGCGACCTTGCAGCACCGCATCCAGCTCGAGCTGCATTTTCATTAAGACTGTGGGATGTTGGGCCAGCAGCATCCACGTCCAAGCCAAGCTGTGCGCGGTGGTTTCGTGGCCTGCCACAAAAACCGTAACCAGTTCGTCCCGAATTTGTGCCGCGTTCATGGCCTCGCCCGTATCCGCATCACGGGCCTCCAGCAGCATGTCCAGCAGGTCGCCGTATTCACCTACCTGATCTTTGCGATTTTGGATCAAGTCGGAAACAATCTGGTGCAAGGTAGACATGGCCCTAACAAATTTGCGGTTGCCCGGCAATGGAAAACGAATCGGGATTTTGATCGGGCTGGTAATGCGTTTGGTCACAAAATGCAGAGCCACTTCCGAAGCCTGGGCCGCCTGACCCGCCACGCTCGAGGCATCCATGCTAAACATGGTTTGGCAAATAATATCCATGGTCACATTCAGCATTTCCGCATCCACATCAATCCGCTCGAGGGATTCCCAACGCTCGAGCATTTTTTGGCCCGCCTGCACCATTTTGTCGCCCATTTTTGCCAGCCGCTGGCGGTGAAAGATCGGTTGAATCATCCGCCGTTGGCTGCGCCACAGCTCAAAATCGGGATTGGTCAGCAGGCCCGTACCACCGATCAAACCCAGACCTTGCGGTTGTTTGCCCAGGCGCTCGAGCTTCACAAAATCCTTCTGGCCCTCCAGCAAAATTTTCTGGGCCATATCGGGGTGCGAGGCCAAATACACCGCAATCGGGCCAATTTGCAAACGAACCAAGTCGCCGTGTTGCTCAAAGGCTCGAGTCAGGGTACCCAACAAGTCTCGAGATAGGGCGGGGGCATTGCCCAGCACAGGCATTCCAGCCGCTCGAGGGACGGGGCGGTGTTGTGGGGCAGTGGCAGCAATGGTCATCAGGATACCTCCAAAAGTTTATCTAACTAACTGGTTAGATTATGCTAAAAATGATATACTGAAGCAGTGCCAAAATCAATAGCTCTGGAAGTACGTCCGCTTAAAACCCCGCGCAATGCCGAACAAACCAAAAAAACCTTGCTCGAGGCGGCCCAGCAGGTTTTTGCCACTTCGGGTTTTGCGGGCGCACGGGTGGACACGATTGCCAGCGTTTCGGGGTTCAATAAAAGTTTGATTTTTCAGTATTTTGGCGATAAAGAAGGGCTATATCAGGCGGTGGTGGAGCAATTTCGCCATGAATCCGACCACGCCTACCTCGAAGCGATTGACCCAAGCCAGTACCTTGAGGGAACCCTGACCCCTAGCCGTTTGCGGGAATTCCTCGAGCGTTCGGTGCGTTGGGTGTTTTTGGATTGGCTATCCAGACCCCACAAAATTGGAATTTTGAGCTGGCGCATGGCGGAAGGCTCCCAACTTTTTGATCTGGAACATTTGGAAACCATGCCTGGCACACGAGCTTCCCTCGAGGTATTGAACACCGCGCAGCGCTTAGGACTGATCCAACCCTCGCTCGAGCCACGCCTGATGACCATCACGGTGATGAGTTTGCCCCTGATGTACATGCGTTTGCTTCCGCTGGAAGATCGAGATGATCCAAAGCGCTTGGCAGCGGTTTGCGAACAGGTTTTAACCTTATTGCTCGAGGGCTTATTGGTACAAAAATAACCTCACCCTCGAGCGTGGGGGTTTTTATGTCTCCATACTGTGCTGGTCAAAAAAATCGCTCGAGCCACGAAACATCTTTAGTAAAATTGCAACACCCCATGCCGACACCAGCCCAGACTCGAGGGAAAATAGAACCATGAAACCTTGGATGTCGTATCTGATCGGCGGAATTCTGCTGACGTTTGCTTTGGTGGTGGCCCGCAGTCTGGCCCAAGTGGGAGTTGGCAAAGTGACCCTAAAAACAGGTGAGGGCGCACATTTTCCCAGTGTGCAAGGTTCCAACCTCGAGGGACGAAAATTCAATTTACCCCAAGATTTTGAGGCCAAATACAACATGATTGCCGTGGCTTTTTACCAGAACCACCAAGATTTGGTGAATACGTGGCTACCCGCCATTGGTCGCCTGACCAGCAGTCGCAAAGACTTGAAATTCTATGAACTGCCCACGCTTTCCGAGCTGAATGGCTTGGCAAGGGGCTTTATAGACGGGGGAATGCGGGCGGGAATTCCCAACAAAGCCACTCGAGCGGTGACGATTACGCTGTACTTGAACCGCGCCGATTTTTTGAAATCCATTGGCGAAACCAGCGATAGCACCATTTACAGCCTGCTGGTCAACCAAAAAGGTGAAATCTTGTGGCGTGGCAAAGGGGCTTACAGCAAAGAACAAGAGGATTCGCTCGAGCGTGTGCTTAAAACGTTGCCCTGACAGGGTGAGACTGAAAATTCAACTGCACCATCATAATGTTCTGAACAAAAAAATCGCTCGAGATTTATTCGCTCGAGCGATGGCTTAAACGCGGTTTTCCAAGCTAATAAATTACGCATGATTCAAACCATCAAATACTTTTTACCCATCAAGAAGCTATTTTTGTTTAAGTTGATCTTTCAGAGCCTGATACTTTTGCCGAACTTGAGCATATGCTATGGATTGAGGCGACAAGAACCCTAATTCACCCAAGTTGACCAATTTATAATCCAGCAAAACACCGTTTCCTGCCGTTTTTATAGCGTTTTTTGTTCCATACATTTTATAGCAACTACTAAAATCATCTTTGGGATGTATGATAGCGTAAAAGCATCCGTTGACAACATTATCCGATGAAAAATCGAATGTGAAAAACCTATCTAAAACTGATCCATCATCAAGTAAGCTAAAATTCGAATCTTTAGCATAGTAGCTTGCTACTACAAGGTTATTACTGTATGTATTTATGCCATCTACATAATATTCACCCGCGCTAGACCCACTTGTGCTCAGGCTGAGTTTGGTTAGATTATAAGAATCTGCAAAATTGCTTATAATAGTGTAATTCATTTGCCATTTACCCAACAGTTTTTCATTCTGCCGTTGGTTGAATGATTTTTCTGGTACTACGGGTACGGCATTATAACTCGAGTTGGAACACGCAGAAAAGCTGGCAACCATCATGGCAAAAGCTAAAAACTTCTTCATAGAATCTCCTAACTATCCTTCAAGTTTTAATTTGAGATTAAGATAGTATTTATGTGGGGGTTTTCCAAGTATACTGCGTATTTGCTCTAATCCTTCAGAACCTGTAAACATTCACAAACGAATACTAGCTTAATTGTATATGCTTTGCAAGCCCACTCGAGGGCCAAAAAGCTCGAGTGGGCGGACTAAAATTTTTGTAAGGAATTTGTAAGACTTTTGGAGTTCTAAAAGCCAAACACTCCCCTCGAGCCAACTACGGGTACATCCGCGTCAGCATTCTGGGAAAAGGAATGGCTTCGCGCAAATGGTCAATCCCACAAATCCACGCCACCAAACGCTCGAGGCCAAGGCCGTAGCCTGCGTGTGGAACGCTGCCGAAACGCCGCAAATCCAAATACCACTCAAACGCCTCGAGGGGAAGGTGATGTTCCTCGAGGCGCTGTTTAAGCAGCTCGTAATCGTGAATGCGCTCGCTGCCACCGATGATTTCGCCGTAGCCATCGGGGGCGATCATGTCGTCGCAGAGGGCCAAACGGGGATCTTGGGGGTCGGGCTGCATGTAGAAAGCTTTGAAATGGGCGGGGTAGCGCTCGATGATTACGGGGCGGTCAAAATAGTGGCCCAAAATGGTCTCGTGCGGAGCGCCAAAGTCGTCGCCCCACTGCACAACATCAGTGGTGTCAGGGACGTTGGGTGGGAAGGGCTTTTCACCGCTGCGCTGCTTGGCAATCTCAGTTTTTAGAATCTCGAGGGCTGCGGTATAGGTGATGCGGGGGAAGTTGCCAGCGGCGGCAGGCTCGAGCTTGGCAGTGTCGCGCTCGAGGAGGCCCAGTTCGGTTGAGCAGTGCGCCAAAACATGCCCGACCACATGGCTAACCATGCTTTCTTGCAAATCCATATTTTGAACGTGGTTGCTGGGGGCCACTTCTGGCTCAAGCATCCAGAACTCGAGCAAATGGCGGCGGGTTTTAGATTTCTCGGCGCGAAAGGTGGGGCCAAAGGTGTAGACCTTGCCCATTGCCAGTGCGCCCGCCTCGGCGTAGAGTTGCCCCGATTGTGATAAGTAGGCTTTGTCTTCGTCGAACAGGTCGATCTCGAAGAGGTTGGTAGTTCCTTCGGCGGCGCTAGGGGTGAAAAAGGGCGCATCGAAACGCACAAAACCCCGCTCGTGAAAAAAGTTGTGCAGGGCAGTTTGCACCGCGTCCCGAATTCGCAAAATGGCCCAGGGGCGCTTGTGGCGCAACCACAAATGCCGCCGCTCGAGCAGAAAATCCACCCCGTGTTCTTTGGGAGTGATCGGATATTCTCCTGCGCTGGGCGCATGTGCCTCGAGGCTGCGAACCCCAATTTCAAAGCCGCCCGCCGCCCGATCATCGGCCTTGACCGTACCCACCAAAGTAAAGGCTTGCTCTTGGGTCAGATGCTTGGCAGTAGCAAAGGTTTCCTCGGTGACATCGCCCTTAAACACGGTGGCTTGGCAAAAACCGCTGCCGTCGCGCACCTGCAAAAAATGAATCTTCCCGCTCGAGCGTTTGTTGCTGAGCCATACGGTTATGGTTATTTCTTGGTCGAGGAATTGCCCCAAAGTGGCAAGGGTAGGTTGGGTCATGGTTTGCCGATTATAGAACACACACAAATGTGATTTGGCATCACCTCGAGCGGAGCATCATTTTATATAGCTCTTCCACTTTGGTACGCGCCCACGCGGTTTTGCGGAGGAATTTTAGGCTCGAGGGGATGCTGGGGTTGCTTTCAAAACAGCGCACAGGGATGCGGTCTGCAAGGTTTTCCCAGCCGTAATGCGCCTCGAGGGAAATTAAAATCTGCTCGAGGGTGACACCGTGCAGGGGATCGGGGGAATTGGATTCGGACACCTGCTTATGATACCGCGACAGTACCCAGAAAAATATTTGCGATGCAGAATAAGAAAAACCTCGAGCCACACCTGCTTTGACGAAAAACGAAAAACGAAAAACGAAAAACCAACATAAAACGCTACAATAACTCCATGACTGCATCCCTAGTGATTCTTGGAGCATCGGGCGACCTGACCAAACGGCTGCTGATGCCCGCCCTTTATCGGCTCGAGTGTGCTGGAAAACTTCCCGAGCTGACGATTGTGGGTTACGCCCTCGAGACTTGGACGGAAACCGAATTTATTGACCATATTCACGCGGCTTTGCGCGAATTTATCAAAGATTTTTCCGACGAGCATTGGTTGACCTTTAAAGCAAGGCTACACTATGTTTCGGGGGATTTGTCGGCTGCCAAATTGATTCAGCTTGCGCCGTATTGCCCAGGCGATGTCAGCTTTTATTTGGCCCTTCCGCCTGGGGTTTTTGCGCTGGCGGCTACCGGTTTGGGCGGAGCGGGCCTTTCAAACGAGCAAACGGGAACCCGTAACCTGATCATCGAAAAACCTTTTGGCACCGACCTTGCCTCCTCCCTCGAGTTGCAAAAGGTGGTCACACAGCACTGGAAAGAGCGCCAGATTTTGCGGATCGACCACTTTTTGGGCAAAGAAACCGTGCAAAATATTTTGGTGTTTCGCTTTGCCAATAGTTTTGTGGAACACATGTGGAACAACCGCTGCATCGAGGAAGTGCAAATCACCGTGGCGGAAAGTCTGGGCCTCGAGGGGCGGTACAAATACTACGATGCGGCTGGAGCGCTGCGGGACATGCTGCAAAACCATTTGATGCAGATGTTTACCCTAATTGCAATGGAGCCGCCGCCGGTGTGGGATGCCGAATTGATTCGGACGCACAAGGTGGAAGTGTTGCGCTCTTTGCGGCCCATTACAGCGGAAAATGTGGCCCAGTCCGCCTCGAGGGGGCAGTATCAGGGGTATTTGCAAGAGGAGCATATTCCTGCCAATTCCAAAACTGAGACCTATGCTTCGCTGAAGCTGTATGTGGATAACTGGCGCTGGAAAGGGGTTCCTTTTTATCTTCGCAGTGGCAAACACCTCGAGCAGACCTACAGCGAAATTGCGATTCGTTTCCGCGAACCGCCCACCCGTTTGTTTGCGGACATGTCGGCGCATCCCTTTGCCGACAACTGGCTGGTCTTCCGCATCAAACCCGACGAGGCCATCGATTGGTTTATGAACATCAAACAGCCTGGCCTCGAGCTGATTTCGCACCAAACCTCGTTGCACTCGAGCTACAACAGCGCCAGTCAAAACTTTTTGGCCTACGATCAATTGCTCTTAGATGCTCTGGAGGGAGACCGCGCCCACTTTTTGCGGATGGATGAAGTGGAATGGGCTTGGCGGGTGCTGGAACCTGTCCTAGAAGCGTGGAAAGAGGGTACACCCCAAAGCTACCGCGTCGGCTCGAGCGGCCCCGATGATTTGAAACCCGAGAAAGGCTGGCGGGCTTTGAGTTTTGAGCAACCGGACTGAAGGGATTGAGGGCGAGAGAGCGAGAAAAAGAGAGGGCGAGAAAAAGAGTGTGTGGTTCGAGGTTTCGCCTACAAAGTATACGCTCGAGCTACACAAAACTCGAGAAATAAAAAATCAGGGTGTAACAATAAACGTTGCACCCTATTCACAACTCGAGGGGTTAATTCTTCATCAAAGCGTCCATAAGTGGGGTGCTAAAGGTGTTGGTTTTGGGGTCTAGCACGCCAAAACCTGCTGCCAGTTCCCAATAGCCCCAGCTTAGGCTGTTTTTCTCGGCCTCTTGGCGCACAAATTTAGTCCAGGCCGCTCGAGAGGGCATCTCTCCAGCGCTAAAGGAACCAAATTCGCCCATAAAAATGGGGCGGGTGTTGGCTTTGCCCCAAATCACTGCTTGCTGCATGTAGTCGGAAACCTCACGGCTCGAGCTGCCAAAAATGGATTGGGTTCCAGAAGCACCCTCCAACTCGAGGTTGCTCAGTTTGAAGGTAGGTTGTGCATCTGGGGTGTTGTTCTGGATAAACAGGTCGTGGATGGCGTTGGGATTGCCGCATGTGCTGAATTCCACCGTGATTTTGACATTGGCTTGGGCCTCGAGCGAAAAAGAGGGAGGGTTCTGGCCCTGCACATTCTTCTCGAGGCAGAGAATACTGAGCTTCATGGTTTTATCGACTTTAAAATTCAGCTTGCTAAAACCCGTTACGTCGGCATCACTATGAAAATAAACCCCCGCCCAGCCTTGGGTGTAGGTGACATTCATACCGTCGGCATCACCCTTGAGGGTACTTCCCCACGACCAGTTTTGCCACGGCGCAGCGAAACTGACCCCATTTTGAGGCCAAACAATGCCTGTGGGCGGCGTGGGAGAAACCCAAGTCGCGCCTTGGTGGGTAAAGGAAAATGGGGTGTAGTTGTGAAAGGTGACGATCAGATTTTGGTCGGCGGGGGGAAGTTTAAGATCTTTCAGACGGTCTGCACTGTTCCACCCCGTCGGGCCAACAATCACCGCTCGAGTGGGGTTGGATTTGCGGATCACCGCAAGGGCTTGGCTTTGGTAATCGTTCCAGAGTGGCTCGAGTGCGCCGTTGGGTTCGTTTAAAGCCTCAAAGAATACGCTCGAGGGCATATCTCTATAGCGCTCCGCAATCTGTTTCCATAGGCCCAAGTAGCGCTCGAGGTTGGCGGCGGGTGCAGTCATCAATTCGTTGTAGTGGTGCAGGTCGATGATGATGGCAAGGTTGCGCTTTTTGGCCTGTTCGATGGCCCAATCCACTCGAGTTTTCATAAAGCTTTCCTCGAGGGTGTAGGGCGCGGCGGCGGCGGCGTGGGTGCTGAAGCTGATGGGTAGGCGAATGGCAGTAAAACCGCCTTCTTTTACCTTGTCAAAAAAACTTTCCTGCATGGTCAGGCCCCAATCACCTTCTTTGGGAGCCTCGAGCATATTGCCAAAGTTCACCGTTTTGGCAAGCAAAATATTCAGGCTCGAGATGGAAGGAGTGACACTGGTGGGTGGGTTGGTTTCTGCGGTGGCGCTGGTGGCTTTGCAGGCTGCCAGAAGCAAGGCTATTGATAGATATTTGTAGAAGGTTTTCATAACTCATCTTCGCACACACAAAATTCTTTGGATGCGAAAATGCCTTGCAATTCTTCACTCGAGTTTAAGCTATGAGCTTTGGCTTACACTTTACGCAATCAGTCCCAAGCCCTTGCCAATACAAATTTCAAATAACGCCCTTCGGTAAAGGACACAGGATGATCTGGGGCGTGTCCGTTTTCTTGCAAGATTTGCAAATGCCTTTTGCACTCGAGGTTTTAAACCATACCAATAGTGCTTCCCATTCTTGATCTGTTTGGATATTATAGCCTAAACTATAAAGAATGAGTCCTCGCTTGCGTCTAACCTACAACCACTATGAGGATGAAAATATTCGGCCTGCACTCCTTACAGACTGGCTCGAGCTAGCGGGTAAAGGCCAGCAAAAATGTGTGGATAAAATGGTGGAAATGTGTACGGATTTGCTCGAGACGGGGATGAATTGCCGGTACTTGAAGTGGTTTGGTGGGGCCATTGGCGAGTTGAAAAGCCGTACTTCTGATGGCGGGGCGCGGGTTTATCTGTTTCGTGTAGGAGAACAAGATTTTGCCCTTGCCCGCGCCGAGTGTAAAAACGAAAATACTGCCAGCCCAGAGTTGGTGAATTGGACGCTCGAGGTTGCCGCCCTTCATGGTGAAGGCTTCGACATTTTTAACCCATAAAAACCCAAAGGAGAGCCGTAATATGACCCAAACAAAACCAAAAAATCTTCCTGACCGTGAAGCCCTGCGGGTAAAGGCTGCTGAGTTGCTCCAACAGCCTGCGGGATACATCGTTGAAGGGCCAACCCTCGAGGGTTCAGGTTACAGCGCTCCAGAACTTAAACACATGTTTGAAGAAGCCCTGCTCGAGCAGCGTATGGGCCAAGCCCTGCAAACGGCCCGCAAGGGTCGCGGACTGAGTGGCTCGGAACTGGCCCGCCGATTGGGTGTCACCCCCATGCGGGTTCATCAGCTCGAGCGGGTACAAGGAAATGTTGAGCTACAAACTCTAGCACGGGTTGCGGATGCATTGAATTATGACCTGACCCTGATTCTTACCCCCCGCGAAGGTGGGGCAAGTATCCAAGTTAAAGCACATTCAGGAAGGTAAAAGCGTAAGAAAAAGATTGTTTAGCTCAAGTCTTTTGCTCGCCCTCAATCCGTTCAGTCCCAAGCCCGTGCCAAAACAAATTTCAAATAGCGCCCTTCGGTAAAAGATACTGGGTGATCTGAAGCATGTCCGTTTTCTTGCAAAATTTGCAAATGCCTTTTGCACTCGAGAGCGGATTCGCTCAAAATCCCTTTGAAGGCTTCGGGGGAGATTTGGGAGGTGCAACTCGCGGTTGCCAGCAAGCCCCCAGGTTTAACGCAGCGCAGAGCCAAACTGTTGAGCTTTTTGTAGGCTCGAGCGGCGGCAAAACGGTTGTCTTTGGAACGGGCCAAGCTGGG
>JANYFS010000103.1 GCA_025359705.1 Deinococcales bacterium
CCCTCGAGGGATGTGTGGGTCAAACCCTATTCAACGGCATCTGGCGCTTTACTGTGAAAAAGCTCGAGCCAATTGCTGCCAACGTAGGGCTTGGCCCAGGTTGGGGGGTGACTGTGGAGCTAAAAAATGGCACCACCACCAAAACCCAACTGCACGACACGGGCCTGGATTCGATCAATTTGGTCATGCCGGATGGCAATACCTTGGCATTTGAACAACATGACGCAGAGGAGCAGTTTATCTACAAAGAGTTGGTACAGGGCGCGGGAAATACCTATCAGCTCAAGTTCCATGTCCAAAACGTCAATACCCCCAGTGCAGATGTGCCACGCCCTGCCAAACTGATCTTGCTGCTCGAGCCAAAGCGCTTGACCGCTGGATATTTGCTCAAAAATAAAGTGTCCTACAGCACGCCAACCCCCAGTTTTCGCGTGGATCTCACCTGCACCCAGTAGACTCGAGGAAAACCCATTAGAGCAGTAGTCGGTTATCCGTCATCGGTTTTCCGTCTCGAGTAAGGTGGGAAATACCGTTTCTCAGACGAAGAAATTATTTTATAAACCCATCTGAAAGGAGAATCGTAATGGAAACCCATCAGAACGGACTTTTTATCGCCCCAACCGAGGGAAAACTGCTGACCAACCCGATTGGTGGCACCATGATTGCCAAGCTCTCCGACGTGGATAGCAACGGTGCATTTTCGGTGTTCGAGAATGTCTTGCCCGCAAACTCGGCTGGGCCACATCCGCATATCCACCATCAACACGAAGAGTTTTTTTATGTCCTCGAGGGAACTTTAACCCTTCATATTGCAAGCACAATCCACACTGCACCCGTGGGATCTTGGCTGGTGGTGCCAAGAGGGATGGTTCATCAACCCAGCAACCCCAGCAATTTTCCCACTCGAGTGCTGCTGATGTTTTCGCCAGCAGGGATGGACACCTTTTTTGACGAGATTGCCCAGCGCCGTATTCCATTTCAGGGTGCGCCCGCAGGTTACGCGGCTCCAGCGGATTTCGCACAAAAATACAATTTTGAATTTGCGGAATTCCCAACTGGCTCGAGCTAAAAACTACCGCTCGAGGGGAATTAACAGATTTGTTATTTGTTATTCGTTTGTAAAAGTTGTGCAAGACAAAACCGCTCGAGGGATGGGCGGTTTTTTTTGGTTGGCTCGAGGGAAAACAAAAAAGGGGACGCAACCTTCTGCATCCCTCGAGGTAAAACACATTCAACCCTTAATCCTTATTCGTTAATTGTTAATCATTTGCATTCAAAATCACAGGCGAATCTATCGAGCCTGCTTCTTTGCCGACAAAACCAAAATCCCCCGAGGTGTAGCCCTCTTCGGCGTGTGAGCTGAGATCCAGACCTTGGCTTTCTTGGTGGGCTGTCACCCGTAGGCCCAGCAGCATCCGTACTAAATGCATCAGCACAAAAGTACCCACACCCACAAAGGCCACCGCAAACAACGCCCCCTCCAGCTGAATCAAAAGCTGTGCAGGGTTGCCCTCGAGCAGTCCGCCTGTGATGCTGGGATTGATTTTGGAACTGGCAAATACCCCCGTGAGCAGCACCCCCATAAAACCCGCCACCCCGTGACAGGCAAAGACATCAAGGGCATCGTCGGAGTTGATGCGGTACTTGATTTGCACCACCCAAAAAGAGGCGCTCGAGGCCAGTAGGCCAATCCAGATCGAGGCCATTGGTGATACATAGCCGCAGGCGGGAGTGATGGCAACCATGCCTACCACTGCACCCGTGGCAGCGCCCACCGCACTGGGTTTTTGCCCGCGTTGCACTTCCCAAAGGAGCCACATACACATGGCAGCGGCAGGAGCCAAAACGGTACCGACCAAGGCCGCAGCCGCAACTGCATTGGCTGCCAAAGCCGAACCCGCGTTAAAGCCCAGCCAACCAAACCACAGCAGGCCCATCCCCAACAGCACAAAGGGAATATTGTGCGGCACTGCCACCCGCAAGGTTCCGCTCGAGCGTTTGCCCAACACCATTGCTGCCACCAAACCAGCGGTGCCGGTTGCTACCTCGATCACCGTGCCGCCTGCAAAATCCAGCAAGCCGTGCTTGTACCAAAAGCCACCCTCAGACCAGACCATATGGGCCAGTGGGCTATAAATCAGCAGGCTCCACAGCGCGATAAACAGTACATAGGAGCCAAATTTCATGCGATCCACCAAAGATCCGCTGATGATGGCGGGGGTGATTACCGCAAAGGTGAGCTGAAAAATGAAAAACACATAACTGGGAATGGTTCCCGTGACCGAACTTCCCTCGAGGTCATTCAGCCCAAGGTGCTCGAGGCCACCGATAAAGGCATTGCCCCCACCGCCAAAAGCCAAGGTATAACCCAGTACCGCCCACAGCAAAGCCACTACACCCATTGCTACAAAGCTCATCATCATGGTATTCAGTACCGTTCTGGAGCGCACCAAGCCACCATAAAAAAAGGCCAGACCTGGGGTCATCAGCAAAACCAAGGCGCTACACAAAATCATAAATGCGGTGTCGCCTGTGTCTATTTTGGGCGTGCTGGATTGGGCCAAGGCCGCGCTCGAGCCAAGCAGCATCACCATAACCAGCAAGCGGCGCATCAATAGCCTTCTTTGGGGGTATTGACGGGTGTTAGGGCCTCCCCGTCGGCTTCACCTGTGCGAATGCGGTAAACATGCTCGAGCGCCTGAACAAATATTTTGCCGTCGCCCACCTCACCTGTGCGGGCCGCGCTCGAGATGGCTTGCACGGTGCGGTCTACAAAAGCATCCGAAACCGCGATTTCCAACTTGATCTTCTCGTGAAACTCCAGCCGAACCTGGGTTCCTCGGTAATGCTCGAGGATTTCCCGTTCGCCACCGTGACCACTCACCCGAGAAAGTGTCACCCCCGTGACTCCAATGTGAAACAACGCTTGTTTGACCTGAGACAGCCGCTCAGGACGGATAACCGCCGTGATCAGTTTCATATTTTACCCCCGTGCAATTTGGTAACAAAACCAAACTGCACCCCACTCGAGAGTCTAGCAAGATTTTGGGTGAATCGTTACATTTTGTATAGAACCAAGCCCCTCATCTGCGCTCGAGCCACGGTTTTGGCCCTCGAGGGATGGGCGGTTTTTGTGTTTGGCTAGAGGGAAACCCTATCAAGCACCTGCCCCAATAACACATGCCCCAATAACATGCCCCAGTTGCTAGTCCCAATTCATAGGACATGTTTGGTCTCAAGACATTGGGACAACCCCAGATCTAAGATTCATTCAGTAAGCAAGCAGTACCCGCAGACCACACCCACAGCCCCTTCCTCGAGCCTGAAACCCAGT